>JBBSQV010000083.1:0-11908 GCA_038243675.1 Flavobacteriales bacterium | reverse complement strand
GCTGATTGTACAGAGGCACAACACGCAGAAAACAGACGTTCTGAGTTTATTATCGTAAAGAAATAAGTAAGCAAAGGATTTAGATTAATTCAAAAAAAGGAAAGCCGAATACTGAGAAGTATTCGGCTTTTCTGTTTTAGTTTACAGTTGTCAGTTGACAGTTTACAGTTTTTGTCGATGGCGGGTAAGGATTGGGTGATTGGTTGAGATAATTTGATATAATATATTATTTTCTGTAGAGACAAGGCATGCCTTGTCGGTACGTAGATTGGCAGTAATAGGGAAACGAGCGAGGACGCTCGCACTAGCGTGGTTTGCGGAAGTATATCGCGAGAAAGTAAGAAAGATTTTTAAAGATAGCCTTCTATGATGTTGTGATTTCGACACGTTCGATAACTAATCGTCATCAAAATAAGCTAAAAGCTACCAGCTAAAGGCAAACTGCTAAAATGTGTGAGGCATAGCAACGGCATCCTTTTTTATAGCTTTGCGAATGCAAAAGCTATGAAAAAGATATAGTGGATAGGCCGACCTCTTTCCTGCTCCTTAAAAGCAGGAAAGAGGGCACACCCAAAGAAAACAAAAACTTCTAGTTAAAATAAAAACGTTATTACAAATTAATTTTGGTCAAATTTAATTTATTACAATGTCATCTATCTGCATATTGGTGGTAACTTTCGGAATTATTCCTGAGCCATTATACTCAAAAATAAAGAATCCGTTACCTGTTAAATTTGCAGGAATTTGGTACACTCCACTTGGAGTAAACCCCGACTGATCTGCGCTAATGGCAAAGTTGGATGTAATATCTACCAAAGTAGTAGAATTGATGTCTGAACCTGCTGTATAATCAAGCGAATAATACACTTTTAAAGTTGCTCCCGTATAGAATTTTGCAAGTGTTTTAAAAGAGAAACTACTCGCAGCAGTCATATTTACCGGAATAAAGAACATCGATTTATTGACTTCCGGAGTACCACCAAAAGAGGACATTTCTATGAACTTATTGCCATTAAAGCTTTTCACTTTCCACAATCTAGATCCTATCACAGGATCATTAATATAACCAGGAAAAATTGTTGTATTGACACTATATCCTTCAAAACTCTCATTTATTGAACTTAAAAATTGAACTGAATTTCCAACAATAGGAGGGTTAACATCAACTCGTGGTTGCGTTAATTTCACATCGGCTTCTACGCGAATTTGAAATTGATAATCTTTCCCATATTTGCTCATAACTCCTCTTATGCGACCACTTCCTTCGGGTACTCGATGTGTAGAAAATGGTGCAAAGCTACTAACTCTAAAGAATCGTGCAGTGCCACCGGCAACATCTGTGATCAGATGATTTGTTGCGCCCCCTCCTGAATTAATGTCATAATAAGTACGACCAAGAGAACTATCCGCAAATTCAACATTTTCGATTTCGACAAGTGTATTTAAGTTTGCATTTTTGGCTGCTTGCGCTAATGACACAGTGCGGGCAAAATCATCTTCTGCCAGCAGTATTGCCGATGGGAATAGATAATTTTGCCATTCGTTCTCGGAGATACGACCCACTTTTGGAATGTCTGTTGGATTCGGTTGATAGAAAGACCCTATTTGCAAGGATCCGTCGATAACTGCGCGATAGAGACCACTAAGTTTTATATATACCTTTCGACCTGGAGTAAAACCTTTTGTAAAAGATTTTAAGTTGACAGGAACACTGAAACCGATTGGCTGGCTGCCATTTTCGGGAATTGTTTGAAATGAAATAGAATTATAAAAATTACTTTTCTCATCACTAGAAGTAACATACGCTGCAATAATGTCATTTGTTGCAGGATCAAAAGCTGTAATTACATTGCTAGACGACGCTAAAACCTCTTTTACAGTTTTGGTAGCAGTTAATTCATAGGTCGGAATGGATGTGTTGGGATTGTCAAAGTCCTCTTTCACGCAGGAGATTGAGATCGCTGCAGCAATTATAAATACGAATACAGGTTTAATTATTGATTTCATATCTGATATTGTTTAGTAAATAATTCGAATATTGTCTACTTGATAGGTTCCATCAATAGCACTTCCTTTGCCGCCTCTTACTTTAAAGCCTAAACGAATTTTTCCAGTAAAGGAGGAAAGATCTACTTCTCCCGACTTTATAAATTCATAATATGGACTTTTAGTAGTTGGCAAAATCGGATTTAAAGGTATCCAAGTTGCACCTGCAACATTTACTCCGTCAAAATTATTTGAAACAAATACTTGTAACGAATTGGATGCCGAAGACACAAAACTTTGAGCCGCTACGAACATTAGCTTTTCGTTTTCGTGCTCGTCCATATCTATCTCTGGCGAAATAAGCCAACCGATATTTATTACATCCGGTGATTGAAAAGAGCTAAACTCTGCATAGGCATTCTTTTGATAGACTTGAGTTTTCCACCGGACAACGCCAACTTCGGCTACATTTAGCCAATTAGGCGTAATTAAGAGCTGATTGTCTACAGCATTTTCTGAGAAGTCTTCAGAGAAGATTACATCTCGGTATTCGTGGATTGCAAAGTCATCATCATTTGTGCAACTGAAAAGTGTTGTTGCTACAACTGCTGAAATAATTATTGATTTGATTGTGTTTATTTTTATCATCGTGTTCACATTTAAAAGTTAATGTAAAAATTTACAAAATAAGTGCGTCCATAACCATAGAAGTATTTACTTCCAAAAGCCGGCGTACCACTTGAAACATCCTGATTAAGTTGTCTATAATTTCCATTTCTCGCCTGCTCAAACCCACCAGTTTTATAGGTAACATCTAAGACGTTGTTTACGCTTGCAAAGAAGCCGATTGTCTTACCTGAAATTCTCCAAGATTTTCCACCAACTATATTGAGCAAAGAAAAGTCGTTAAACTTTTCTTGTTTTAATAATTTTCTAGCGCGTTCATTAGTAATTTCTGGGAAAGGAAGTCCAAAAGGATCTTCTGGATTTTTAAAAAAGTTTGCGGTACGTGCAATTGGTGCAACATCTATATAATTTGCTCCAAGATAATTTACATTTGCACCAATCCACCAAAATTTAGGATCGCGATATTCAGTACCGAGAGATGCTGCTTGCTGTGGCATTCCAGGTTGTCTATATTCTTTTAAAGTAGCTTCGCCATAGTTTTTGAGAGGATATACATTTTCTGAAGTTGCCAGAGCATCGATATTGATTGATACGTTTGGATTATTATCATAGATATATTCTCCATACGCTGCGGTAGCAATCAGTTTTATGGTAGACGTAACCTGATACTCAACTCCAAGTTCAATTCCAATATTTCGTTTGTTTAGTCCTGTCACGGTTTCTGCAACAAAAGAATTTGTCTCATTAAACGCTGTATTAGGATCATCCTCACCACCAATCCCGTCTGAGAAAAAGAATGATGTTTCTGAAACGTTCTGAATTCTAGAAAAGTAAGCAGTAGCTCTAGCTTTTAAATTTGGCATTTTCAGGATATAACTAGCATCTGCACTGCTTACTAGTTCGTCGTCGAGTTTGCTAATGATATTATTGTTTATACGAGCGTTGGTAAAGGTATTTTTAAGAGATGGCGCTTTGCTCAAATAGATTCCATTAACTGACAGTAGATGCTGACCCGTAATTTTATAAGTTAATCCGCCTTTAAAACCAAAATTTTCAAAAACGACGCTTTTACTTTTGCCGAAAGAATTCTTAGGATAATACCCATTTCTATATAGTCCTTCACGTTGATATTCAGAACGGGAAAAGCTTTGTGCCAGATAGAAATCATATTTATTATAAGTGAATTTAAATTGTGTAAAAGCATCCACTACCGAAGCTAAAAAATTGTAATTGTATCCATAAGTATCTCCAACTCCTACAATTCTCCCAGGATTATTTAAATCTGCTTGCTGTTGATTATAAGACTGTCCAAAAGTGTCTTCATCTACAAAATAGCTTCCTCCCAAGAGATCGGTAAGGCTTTGATAATTATGAGAATTTACATTTTTAAAACTTGCTCCAGCATTCAACACGATATTATCAGAAAGCTTTGTATTCAAAATACTGCTCGCAGTATACATATCGTCATCGGTACGATCTTCATACAAAACCACATTGCTCATTCCTGCCTCCAATTTGTTTGGGTTGGAATTGTTATAATAGATATCGTCCCAATTGATCTGTCTATTGCCTAAAAACCTAGCAATCGAAGCTTGATACTGGTTTTCGGGAGTATTACCTTCAAATACATTTAGATTACTATATTTTGAAGTATAATAGCTAGGCATATATTTATAATAACTCGGATCTGGACTGTCTACGCCGGTATAATCAAGTCTACTATTTGCTATGCGACCTGTCTGGAAGGCAACACTGGTATTAAGATTTGTTACATCATTGATTTTCCAGTAATGCGTAAGCATTACTATTGGCTCTTCTACATCTTTTTCTCTAGAATTTCGCTTTTCTCCACCTTGATAACCCCAGTAAGAATTGTATTCTTTTCCAGCTATTGCAGATGCTTCGGCGGTGTTTGGTGAATTTTTACCACGTCGGTTTTGAGCATAAATTGCTGTAATATTTAGAGAATGATCTTCGCTAATTCTTCTCTCAACACTAGCAAACAGCGAATTCGCACTGTAGGTGGTGCCCTCATAAATTCCTTCTTGTGCCCATCTGCGACCTGCGGAAACAACATAAGCCCAACCTTTGGCATTCATGCCCGATGCGTGAGTTGCCATTGTGCGCCAGCTATAATTAGTATTTGTTCCAGAAAATGTAATTCTTGTTCCAGGTCTGTATAGAGACGCTCGAGTAATCATTACTTGAGTGCCAAGAATTCCACCAAACGTGTTATCGGCAGGAGCAGATCCCATCGTGAATTCCTGATTTCTAGTGGCATCATTAATACCGCCCCAGTTACTCCATTGTGGTCTCCCGTCATAAAGTTTATTCATTGTAATACCATTAATCATAATAGTACCGTATTCATTATCAAGACCTCTGATTCTGAATCTTGCTTGACCCCAACTAAACGCTGCTGATTGCTGAAAGACATCTCGCGAAGCCTGCAACAATCCCGCAGTACTTTCAGATCCACTATTGTCGTCACCCAAGTCGTTTTCTGTAATTGTAATTAGGGACGCTTGCTGTTCAGACGTAATATCGTATTCTAAAAGAATCGTTCCTAAGTCAGTCGATTCTCCGTCAGAAAGTTCTACGGCTAGAAGTTGTTCCTTAAAACCAATAGTTTTTATCTGTAAAAGGTATGAACCAGCGGGGAGATTTGTGAAAATAAATGTACCCTCAGAATCAGTAACTTGAGTAAAACTACTATTCTGAATATTGACTACCGTGTTTATCAAAGGTTTTGCTGTTTTAGCATCGGTTACTGTTCCGCTCAAATTACTATTACTCTGCGCAAAAGTCCACGCGATATTCAGCAGAAACAAAATATTAATGGCTAGTTTCCTCATAAGTAAAATTTTAAAGTGAGACGAATTTGCAGAATCTTAAAAAAAACTTAATGTCATATAAATGTACATCTTTTACTATAATGTTTTACTTTAGACAAAGAATTAATTGACTAGCTTACAGCAACTTAAATTAAACTTTATGAAATTGAAATATTTTGTAACGATAATAATATTTCTTTTCTGCACAAGCATTTTCTGTGCGCAAGAGAAGAAATTCAAGATTCACACGATAGCATTTTATAACTTGGAAAACCTCTTCGACACCATTAATGACCCAACTGTAAATGATGAAGAATGGCTGCCCAACGGTGCGCAAAATTGGACTTCCAAAAAGTATAGAAAGAAGGTTCAAAATATGGCTAGAGTAATCGCCGAAATTGGTACCGCCGATAATTCAAATTCTCCGACGATTCTAGGAGTTTCAGAAATTGAAAATCGCTTCGTACTAGAAGATTTAATCAATCAACGAGTTTTAAAAAGTAAAAATTACGGAATTGTTCATTATGACTCGCCTGATAAGAGAGGAATAGATGTTGGACTGCTTTATCAAAAAGAACATTTTAAACCGATCACATCTCAAAATATACCGTTATACATTTATCGAAAAAACACAACTAATAATAAATCTGATATACCTCTAAATGAAGATGATGTCATAGAAATTGATCCTCGTGGAAGACGCGTTTATACAAGAGATCAATTGTTAGTTACGGGACTATTGGATGGCGAAGAAGTAAGTTTCATTGTTTGTCACTGGCCATCCAGGTCGGGTGGTGAGAAACGTAGTTCGCCGTTTCGTGAGGCAGCAGCTCAATTGTCCAAACGTATTATAGATTCTTTGCAGACCAAGAACAAAGATGCAAAAGTATTTCTTTTAGGAGATCTCAACGACGGCAGTTTCAATAAAAGCGTAAAAGTCGAACTCGGTGCAAAGGGCAAAAAGTCTGAAGTAAAACCTTTGGGAATTTACAATCCCTTTGAAGAGATGGCAAACAAAGGAATGGGCACAATTGCCTACCGAGATTCCTGGGATATTTTTGATATTATTATGTTCACACAGCCGCTCATCGAGACTAATTATGACAGTTATAGATATTGGAAAGCAGGGATTTACAACAAGCCCTATATGATTACTACGGTGGGGCAATACAAAGGATATCCGCTAAGACATACTGCGACCGAAGTTGGTTTTAGCGATCACTTTCCCGTTTATATTTACCTTATTAAGGAACAGAAATAGACAAATACCAAACGTGGCGGCAAAATAATCTGTAAATTAGCTTACTAAATACTAATATTATGGCAGTAGCGCCTCCTTTCAATCTCAATAAATGGGTTGCCGAAAACAGGCATCTCCTCAAACCGCCAGTTGGCAATAAAAATATTTACGTTGATTCGCAGGATTATATCGTGATGATTGTCGCGGGGCCAAATGCTCGCAAAGATTATCATTACAACGAGACCGAAGAGCTTTTTTACCAGCTCGAAGGAACTATAAAAATATATATTCAAGATGAAGGCGAGCGTCGGGAATTTACAATGAATGCGGGCGATATGTACCTGCATCCAGCCAAAACTCCGCATTCTCCGGTGCGTTCAGAAAACTCGATTGGGCTAGTGGTGGAGCGCAAACGTGCTGGGCAGAATTACACAGATGGACTGATGTGGTACTGCGATAACTGCAACCATAAATTGTATGAAGTTTATTTCCCTTTAAACGATATCGAAGAAGATTTCCTGCCACATTTCGAGCATTTTTACAATTCAGAAGAGTTGCGAACCTGCGACAATTGCGGAACCGTAATGGAGGCAGATCCAAAATTTGTACGAGACAAAGAATAATTTTTTTTAGGAGCTATTCCAGCTTTTGCTCCAAGTCCTCACATCAAAAAGCAGTATCAGCACGCCATAAAAGGAGCTCCTCCGTCGCTCTTTTATGTCGGCTGCTACAATGCTTTTGCTGCTCCGGGCTTTCCACGACAATCTGGGCTAGAGAACGACTTTGAACGAATATTTTTGGACAACAAGATTTTAACAACTAAAAAAGTCTAGTATATTTACAGATGGGATTGAAATTATAGAAAAACGCGGTTATGGAAATAATTTTGTCTTACTTTTCCAATTTGGCACGTAGCGCGTCCTTAAGTTGGTAACGTTATCGCTTATTAATCAAAAAAAGGCGTAGCATGACAGAAAATGATTTATCATATAAAATTAGAGGAGCCATTTTTAATGTCTATAATGGTTTGGGTGCTGGATTACTTGAATCTGTTTATTTGGCAGCCTTAGAGTGGGAACTTATAAATCAAGGATTACATATAAGAAAGGAAGTTCCAGTACCAGTTCATTATAAAGAAGTTAAGCTAGATTTAGGGTTTCGATTAGATTTGTTAGTGGAAAATAAAGTAATCATTGAGGTGAAATCAGTAGAAAACCTTGCACAAGTTCATCATAAGCAAATACTGACCTATTTGAAAATAACGGAATTGAAACTAGGAATTTTAGTGAATTTTAATGTGGAAAACATTAAGGATGGAATATTTAGAAAAGTAAATGGATTATAGCAATCTAATGTAAAAAAAACTCTGCGATAATCCGCGAAATCCGCGGGCACTATTTTTTGCTCCCGCAGATTCCGCGGATAAATGAAAAAAGAACTCTGCGATAATCCGCGGACATTATTTTTTACTCCCGCAGATCTCGCTGATATTCGCAGATTATCTCATAAAAAACTCTGCGATAATCCGCGGAATCCGCGGGCACTATTTTTTGCTCCCGCAGATCCCGCAGATATTCGCAGATTAACTCATAAAAAAACTCCTCGATAATCCCCGAAATCCGCGGGCATTATTTTTTGCTCCCGCAGATCCCGCAGGTAAATGCATAAAAATAAACTCTGCGATAATCCCCGAAAACTCTGATTTGCTTGGATGAATAACATCCTTAACTTTCCCTAAATCCCAAACTTTTTATAATTGAACTCAACCCTTCACACTATTTCCTTATTTTTGCTGCTATGAAAATCTCATTATCATTTATTATGTACTTGTTCACGCTGGCCATCTTTATGGCTTCGACGTCTGCATTTGCTGGTGGTATCGAGAAAAATGTAGTAGAAACTAAAACCTGCTGCAGTTCAGAAAAAACTAAATCTTGTTGTGACAAAACAGCTACAGATACTGATTGCGACGGAAGTTGCGGTAGTAAATCTTGTGCTGGTTTCAGTAGTTCGCCCGCATCTTTCGTGCTTCAACAAAATGATTTTACTACAAAACCTCTTTTTACTTCAATGGAAAAGAGTCCTTTTTACTTCGGCGAAAGCCACATTCTTACGGGTTTCGTCTTTATTTGGGACATTCCTAATATAGGATAATTTAAAATTTTTGCAGCCACAATTGTGCTTTGTTCTTTCGGCGAAAGCCAAAAACAGCACTTCCAAATTAAAATTTTTAAAAACAGTTTCTCTAATTTTTGGTTATTTCAGTCATAAATATAGACTTGCCGAAAATGAAAATTTCGATGCAATATTAGCAGCGATATTCTCTATCGAGAAACAAATCCTAAAATCAACAAAATGAAAAATTTTCAATATTTTGCAGTAGCGATCGTACTTTTAATTTCTACTTCAATAGAAGCACAAATCAACAAATCTGAAATTATTGCGACAGGACTTACCTGTTCAATGTGTAGCAATGCGATATACAAACAGTTGCAATCATTAGCTTCCGTAGAGGAAATAGATACAGATTTAAATACAAATACCTTTACAGTCACAGCCAAAAATAATCAAACTCTTGATCCAGTTCAGCTTAAAGAAGCGGTAGAAAAAGCGGGATTCTTTGTAGGGTCGCTGATAGTTTTTGTTGACGGAAGTAAAGTGAGCAATCAAGCTTTAACCTTAAACGGTAACAGTTTAGTTTTTATAGATAAAGTTCCTGCAGACCAAAAAATGCATAAAATGCAAGTTGTCGATGCTGGTTTTGTTACTAGCAAACAATTCAAAAAAAATGAAAAAGCATTTTCTTCAGTTGCAGATTTTAGCAACACAAAAGACAAGAAGTTCTTTCTAAAAAATGCTAAATAATGAGAAAGTATGTAATGCTATTTGCAGTTTTTCTAGGGACTTTTACTCAAATTAAAGCACAAGAACTTTTTGTAATTACCGAACCTGCAAGCAATGTGCCTGCAGGTTCTGTTTCGGTGGGAGTTAATCAGGCATTGCTCAATCGGGAGAATAGCGATAACTATTATTACAATTTGGCGCCAACAGTATCTTGGGGAACAACCAAAAATCTAATGTTTAAAGCGGATGGATTTTTCTCGACAGATTATTCAAATTCTCTAGCGTTTCGAGGCGCAAGTCTTTATACGAAGTACAGATTTCTGTCCGAAGATGATTTGCAAAGTCATTTTAGGATGGCTGCTTTTGGGCGAGTTAGCACTAACAACGAAGTTGCGGTAACCGAAGAGATAGATTTGATGGGAAATAATTCGGGTTTTCAAATAGGAATTGTTGCAACTAAACTAATTAAGAAAGTAGCCATCAGCGCAACGCTTTCGGGAGTGCACGCGACCAATTTGGATGAGATATTGCTGGGACGTGATTTTAGTGATTTTGGCGCTGAATACACACTTTCTGTAGGCAAATTGATGTTGCCCAAGGTATATACTAGTTTTAAGCAGACAAATGTAAATGCAATGCTGGAATTCAAGGGACAAACATTAAATAAAAGCGGTAAATCATATTTAGATGTCGTACCTTCCATACAATTTATTTTTAATAGTCGAGCGCGCCTCGATTTAGCTTACAAACAAGAATTATATAGTAGCTTAAACCGAAATTCCTCAAGTGGTTTTCTGTTAAACTTCCAGTACACTTTTTTCAATGTAAGTAATTAAAGATTTTATTCTCAACAGTATAAAAGTCTAATTTTAATTCTTTCAAATGATTTTGCACATAAAAAATATGGTTTGTGATCGTTGCAATGCCGCGGTGCGATCCATTTTAGATTCTCTTGATATATCATATCAATCGGTTATTCTTGGCGAAGTTGAATCTACCGAAAAAGTTACAGGAAAATTACGAATTGCTCTTAAAACAGCGTTACAAGCTCAAGGTTTTGATCTTCTAGACGATAAAAAATCCAAGATGATTGAGAAGGTGAAAAATCTTCTCATAGCACTTGTACAGGAAGAAGGTGAACTTGACAAAATTAATATCTCCGAATATGTGTCTCAAGAAATTGCCGCAGATTACGGTAGTTTGAGTCAGATATTTTCGAATCAAGAAGGACATACAATTGAACACTATTTTATTTTACAACGAATAGAAAAAGTGAAAGAACTGCTTCGTTACAATGAAATGTCGCTGAGTGAAATTGCTATAAAAATGCATTTCTCTGATGTTGCACATCTTAGTAATCAATTTAAAAAAGTCGTTGGTTGTACGCCTACAGCTTTCAAAAAATTCAGAAGAGTAGATAGAAAGCCTTTAGACACAATCTAGGATACAAATCATATCGTAAATTTTACAAACAGTTGTCAATACAAATTCCGAAATTTGTGACAACTGTTTTTTTTATATAAAACTTTCAGAGTTTCGAAACTGCCAGCTTATAAATTTTTATTTGCTGCTAATAACATAAATTATTATGACAAGTAAATACATAATTAAGGGAATGACCTGCGACGGCTGCCGCACAAAAGTCGAAAAGACATTAAATGCAATTTACGAAGTAAGTGCGATTGTTACTTTAGTTCCGCCGATTGCAACAATCAAAACTGATCATCGAATTGATATTGCTGTTTTTCAAAAAGCATTATCTAAAGTAGGAGATTATAGAATAACTCACTTTGATGAAGTAACAAAAGCAAAAACTGCAACTACGAAACTATCAGAAGAGCAGGTTACTTTAGAATATGCTGTTACTGGGATGTCTTGTAACGGCTGTCGCACAAAAGTTGAAAACACTTTGAATCAAATTTTAGGTGTGGAGGCAGTAGTAACTCTTGATCCTCCGATAGCGACAATTACCTCAAAAGAAAGATTGAGAACATCGGTTTATCAAGATGCTTTATCTGAAAAGGGAGATTACACAATAACAGCAGTTGGTGAAGATCCAACGAAAGAGATTTTAAAAGCAGAATCTTCAAAATCTGATAATGATTTCACTCACGAATATATTGTTACGGGAATGACTTGTGATGGTTGCCGAAAGAATGTTGAAAAGACGTTGAATGATATTTCGGGAGTTGAAGCAATTGTTACTTTAGATCCTCCAGCAGCAAAAATCACCTCAAAAGAAAGAGTTAAGACTGAAATTTTTCAGGATGCTTTATCTGAAAAAGGCGATTATACCATTCGAGGAATTGACGAAGCCGAGGCGCCAGCTGTCAAGGACTGTTGCTCATCAAAAGCAAAAGACGACAAAAAGAAATAT
>JBBSQV010000082.1:0-12119 GCA_038243675.1 Flavobacteriales bacterium | reverse complement strand
TTTCTGCCAAGAAAAACTAAACGTTCTTCTCAAAAGGCTTTCCACTTATGTCGGGGCTAGCTTCGCCTTACTTTGTAAGATGTATTTTGAATTATTTTCGAAATGTTCAATTGAGTCGTAAATCCCTAGCCCTGATAGGAGCGGCATCCTTTTTCTTTTTTTCTTAGAAAAAAGAAAAAGATACAGCGGATAGCAGGAATAAGCTCTAAAAAAAATAGTACAAATAATAATATTATTTTAAACAGTATCTTATTTCAACATTACAAATAAAAGAACAAAGATTTACAATAACAGTTAACCTAGGTTAACGATTGTTAACGACAAAATTTATATAAATTTAGTCCATACTTTTGAATAATGAAATCGATAAATTATTCCTATATAATAGCTTTTATTTCATTTACAGTTCTGGCCACTCTCGGGTTGCAACTGTATTGGAATATTAAAAACTATCACGAAAATAAAGCAGTTCTTATTCAAGATGTGAGAGCAGCTTTGGATAGCAGCGTGGATAAGTATTATATAGAACAAAGTAAAAATAACTTTTTTGCATTCGTTAAAGAAAATGATTCCCTAAGTGATACTGAAGTTTTTAACAGCCCTGAATTTGATACTGTTTTAAAAAATAATATCGGTAGAATTTCAAAAAGGATAAAGAACGGTAACTTTAAATTTGAAAAGACAGTCGAGAAAGATGAAAACTTTAAATTAAACATCTCATCAGTTAAAGTACTGAAAGGTCAAAAAGCTACCGATAGTATTTCTGCTATGGATAAGGGCAATGCAAGTGTAATTGTAACTTTTCATAACGATTCGATTAATTTAAAATCATTGACATCCATTTTGGATAAAGAGTTGAGCAGGAAAAATATAGAAATCGATTACCTTGTCGAAATATACAAATTCGATACGATTTTTGAAAAGACAAAAGTAGTAGGTAGCAGCAAATTGGCTTTATCAGCATTTTCAATGTCGTCCTATTTGCCGAAACATCAAAAAGCTAAAATACTTTTCTCAAATCCGCAGAAGTTAATTCTTAAAAGAAGCAGCGTTGAGATTTTGCTTTCTTTACTATTGTCGGTTTCCACGATTTTTTGCTTGTTATTTTTGCTGAGAATTATTAAGAGACAGAAGAAAATTGACGTAATCAAAAACGATTTAATTAGTAATATAACCCACGAATTTAAAACGCCAATCACAACTATTTCTACCGCTATTGAGGGAATTCGGAATTTTAATAATGAAAATGATAAAGAGAAAACAAATCTCTATTTGGCAATTTCAGAGCAGCAGCTTTCAAAATTGGGATTGATGGTCGAAAGATTGTTGGAAACTGCTTCGTTAAATGCAGAAAATCTTGCTTTAAAACTGGAGTCTACTGATATCGGACACTTGATAAATTCTGTTTTAGACAAGCACATTATGTCAACGAACAAAGAGATTAGTTTTACAAACAACTTAGACAACCATCCGATAGCTTTGGATCAATTTCATTTTGAAAACGTACTTTCAAATCTAATTGATAACGCAATAAAGTATGGTGGAGAAAAGATAAATATCACCTTAAATGGTAGCGCAAAAGATGTAGAAATTGTAATTAGTGACGATGGTCGCAGCATAGAAACATCAGAACGTGCTAAAATTTTCGAGCAGTTTTACCGAATTCCTCGGGGAAACATCCACAATGTCAAAGGTTTCGGAATTGGTCTTTTTTATTCAAAAAAGATTGTAGAAAAACACAACGGCACTTTGGAATTAACGGATGATGACCACATAACAAGTTTTAAAATAACTTTACCTAATGCAACATAAAATCAAAATTATTCTTGCCGAGGACGAACCTTCGCTAGCATTAATTATCAAAGAAAGCTTAGAAACGCGAGACTTCAAAGTACTTCATTGCATTGATGGTTTCGAAGTTTTTGAATTATACAAATCTACGAGTCCAGACATTTTGGTTCTTGACGTAATGATGCCTCGCAAAGATGGATTTACTGTGGCAAAGGAAATTCGAACGGTTGACAAAAATATTCCTATAATATTCTTGACCGCAAAATCTCAAACTGCAGATGTTTTGCAAGGTTTTAAAAGTGGTGGAAACGACTATCTCAAGAAACCTTTTAGTATGGAAGAGCTAATAGTCAGAATTCACTCACTCCTTGGAAGAAATTCTGCCGAGCAAAAAAATCAAAACCTTCAAATTGGAAAATATAGTTTTAATTACACCAACCAGACAATCCAGTACTTAGAAACTACTACCACCTTAACGCATCGCGAAACTGAGTTGTTATTTTTGCTTTTCAATAGCCGAAACGAAGTTCTTGACCGATCAATTGTACTAACCAAAATCTGGGGGCAGGATGACTTTTTTGCAGGCCGTAGTATGGACGTCTTTATTAGCAAACTTGGAAAAAAATTAAGCCTTGACCCGAGCATTCAAATTATAAATGTTCGGGGTCAAGGCTATAAATTTATTTTCTAGAAACGATTGCTAGGTCTGCAGCAGTAGATTTATCTACCCATTCTGAATCCACCTGGACCAGAATTCATCTGTTTCATTTCCTCCATTTTTTCCAACACAATTTTGTTGTATTCTTTTTCAGAAACTACTTTTCCTTTTGTTGGCGCTTTGATGGCCACTTTTTCTTTTGGATTCAGAACTACTTTTGAGCACAAAATCACAGTTTTTCCATCATTAATTTCCAAAATTAATCCAGGAAGTCCGTAATAACTCTCAGGTCCCTGACCCACTGGAATCTCTGGAGTGTACCAAGCGGTAATGGCAACATTGTCTGGCATTTCTAGCATATCAATAATGTTTGAATTGCTAGTTGTTGCTTTTTTGTCGGTTTCTTTTTTATCTTCTTTTTTGAAACCCATATTTCTAAAATCTGATTTATCCACCGTTTTTACTGCGGTCGCTTTATAACAAGTGTATCCTCCAATTATTCTAGATTCACTTTCCATTTTCCATTCGTATTTAGGCAGAGAATCCTGAACAAGAAATTCCTTTCCCATAAAGTCACGGTCAACAATAAATTTCTTGTCTTTGATGTCTTTATAATACGTTCCGCCGCCGCCCATTACAGACGCCATCATTCTTCGGCTAGCGCCATCAGATCCTGGAGCGTCCAATTTTTCTTCTTCCTTATAAATAGAGGTTGTTTTCCCGAAATTGAGAACAAATGTTTTTTCGGACATCTTTTTCATTCGGTCTTCTATCATTTTCATCATATCGGGCGTAATCTGACTATTGCCTGATATTTTGTCCATCCATTCAGAAGTACTAGTTTTTGTTTGGTAAGTGGCAGTTCCCTGAAAATCCTGAGCAATAGCAGGCATTGCAGTCGCTGCAAACAGAAAAGAGAATAATATATTTTTCATTTGGACATTTTTATTTTGAGAAACAAAAATGCTACTTTTTTATTGCAGTTTTGAAAAGTATTCGTTAAATAATTGAATGATAGAGAAGGGGTAGAATTTTAGTTCTACCTACACGCAGGGATTCTGTTCTTCTGCAGCAAGAATATCCAACGTTTTTTGGTCTATTTGGCCTTCATAGAATTTATCTAAAACTTTTTTGAAAATGACGTTGTCACTTGCTTCCGAGAATAAGGTCATACACGATTGCAGTTTTCGGTTATCTGGTTTGCCAAAAATTAAAAATGCGTCATTCGTTGGAAGTTTTAATAATTTTGTAGAAATCTCCTTTAGATGCGAGCCTAGAATTGGGTGATTTATATATTCTTTGGCTTCGGCCAAATTTCGGATCGCATAATGCTTTGCAAAATCACTATTTCCTAAACCTATTATTTGAGGAAAAATATACCACATCCAATGAGATGTTTTCTTTCCGGATTTAATTTCTAGAAGTGCGTTTTGGTAGTCGTTTTCCTGAGCAGAAATGAATCGGTTGAGATTTGAATGCATAATATTCTTATTATATTTTTTTAGAAGTAAGATATTTTAAGATATCTATAATTTTTGGTTTTGAATTATTTTATTTTGCTTTCTTGCGAGCTTTCTCAATAAGCAATTTAAGTTCCATAAACTTTTTATTATCAGCTTCAAATTGATTTATTAACCCCCACTCAATTTTTTCATACAACAGCGTTTGATGTTCTAAATTATTTAGTTTAGAAATTTCTTTACCAACAAGTTCAAAATTACAAATGAAACAATCTCCAATTGCAAAGGAAACCATTTCATTAGCAGATCCATTATCAGCCCACATTGTCAAAAAGAATTCTTTGAGAACTTCTACATCGTTCGTGCGGCAGAAATAAGTTGGCAAAACGTTTAATATTGCATTATACTTTTTTTCCGAATAAGTTTCTAAAGCGGTTCTAGCTACAGAATATCTCTGCTCATCATTTGAGTCAAGCGCTTTGCTGAAATCTTCCGCTAATTCTCTTTGTCTCTTCAGAGTTTTGAGGATTATCTGACCTTGTTTTATATTATCTAGTTTTTCGAATTCTAGAATTCGACTCTTATGAATAAATCCCGTAATTTGCTTCTCTTTGAAAACTGTAACTTTATTCCAATCGGGATCTTCTAGTGGTGAGAAGTAGAAGAAGTCAGTTGCATCAAATCTTTGCCAAAACAGAAAATTCGGTTGCCGCACCTTCGCGCACATTAACAAAACCATCACAATCTTTTATAACTCCGACTTTTATTTGCGCTGCAATTTGCAAAGAACATAGAAATATACAAAATGTGAATACAAATTTATAAATTTGACTCATTCCTAAGATTTTCGGGGATTATTTGACATTTATATTTATGGGAAAATTAAAAATATATCCTTGTAAAATCACTTCGACGAATTACTTGAATTTGCTTCAAAATTCAATAGTGATATAAATATACTAATTTGATTAGTACCTTGTTTTTTTATAGTATTATTTTGGAGTTTTTTTCTTCGGGGGGTATGTTGTGTATTGTATCTTTTCAAATCCCAAAAAAAACAGGAAAGGTTGTGTTACCTTAATTCCCCTTGTTCTCAATTTTCCCATCAACTAGGGATATTTATAGGAATGCGATAAAAGTAAACTCCATATTAATCTATTCCAAGTCCTTTTTTTTAGAAAATCTTGCCGGTAGAAGTAAGCTTGATAGTTTTTTGCTGTGTTGAAAATCTCAGTCTGCGCAAGGGATGGGAGCGGCATCCTTTGCTGCCTCCTCATAGCTGAAAGTTGAAAACAGGAATTTCTGGCAGCAAAGATATAGCATACAGCCCGACCTGAGCCACTTTCCAACTTCAATGTTAAGAAAGTCGCTCTGGCGAAGGATGCGCCCAAAAAATTAAAACCTTAATCCTAAACCTTCATCTTATTCCTCGGCAAATTAATCTCGTGTGCCTGCGGATATGGCGCGCGCTGTGTCATCGAAATATCTTCTTTTAACTTGTTTTGTGTTGCAAATCGCTCTTTTTCGGTATTATTGTATCGAGGATCGGCAATAAACGGCATTTTTGCCATTTTTGTAATGGTAACGGTCGGGAAGTGGTAATCAACTTGTACCGTTCCCAAAAGCAAATAGCAACCACCACCTTGAAATGGATAGTTTTTCAAACTATCTGAAAAGTGTGCCGTGTCAAAAAAAGTTCCATTAGCATCAATCCAGGTTCCAAAAAACATCGCACCTCGCTTTGTAGGCACGTGCTTACGAGCAATCAGATATGCTAGCATTCTCACGGTTTTTTTGTGATGATCGTTTAGATCTTTTGCCATTACATCTCCTCGAAAACTAGTTTGCAATAAGTCAAAAGGCGTGCAGGAAATAGTAAATCCCAAAAGTTCAATTTCGTCAAAAGCATCTTCATATTGTGAACGCGGCAAGACGGGAAGCGTATATTCTTTTATAGGTTCCTGAATCAACATCGCTTGTTTGTATGCGGGTTTGAAGTTCACCAGCATTATCTGAGCACGAATAAGCAACTGATTTTTGGTCTGATTCGTAAAAGCAAAAGCACCAATGAAAATCAGCGTTTTCATACTTTCAATTCCAATATCAACACGGTTTATAAAATCTTCGATGGATAAGAAGAGTCCATTTTCTTTGCGTTCTCTAAATATATTATCTACTAATTTTTGCTCTATTCCTTGCAATTGCATAAAGCCCAAATAAACATCTTTGCCGTAAAGGGTGGTTACAAATTCGGCTTTGTTTACGCAAGGCCCGTGTACAATAGCGCCACACATTTTGGCTTCGTGCAAATACACTTCGGTTCTATAAAAACCACCTTGATTGTTGATTACGGCAACCATAAATTCTATCGGAAAATGCACTTTTAGATACAAACTCTGATAACTTTCTACAGCATAAGAGGCGGAGTGGGCTTTGCAAAAAGAATATCCCGCAAATGATTCGATCTGACGATAAATCTCTTCGCTCAGCGGCAACGGATGTCCTTTTTTGGCACAACATTCAAAGAAATTATCTTTTACTTTTTGCAACGCTTCTTTACTTCGGCCTTTGCCGCTCATTGCGCGACGCAAAATATCTCCATCCGAAGCGGGAACGCCAGCATAGTGCAAAGCGATTTTTATCACGTCTTCTTGATACACCATAATGCCGTAGGTTTCGCCCAATTGCTCTTTGAAAACGTCGTGAAAATACTCAAACTGATCTGGATAATTATGCCGAAAGATATATTCCTTCATCATTCCACTTTGTGCTACTCCAGGTCGTATGATAGAGGATGCCGCCACAAGTGTTTTGTAGTTATCACATTTTAATCGTCGCAATAATCCACGCATAGCGGGACTTTCGATATAAAAACAGCCTATTGTATTGCCGCTGCTGAGGTATTTGTTTGCGGCAGCTTCATTTTTGGAGATCAGAGGATCTCGAATATTGACCACTACGCCACGGTTTTGTTCGATAATCTGCGTCGCTTCTTCGATATGTCCAATTCCACGCTGACTTAGAATATCGAATTTCTCAAAACCAATATCTTCGGCTATGTGCATATCAAATTGTACAATCGGAAAACCTTTTGGAGGCATTTCGAGAGCGGTATAGTTTGTAATGGGCTCTTCAGAAATGATGATTCCACACGAGTGCATACTGCGCTGATTTGGATATTTCTCCAGCATTTGTCCGTATTCGTGTACCAGTTTTACAACTTTATTAGTATCGTGATTTTGTAATGGAGTAGTGGCAAGCACATCTAATTCCTCTTTTGGAAGTCCGAAAACTTTCCCCAACTCCCGAAAAATCGAACGGTATTTAAATTCCACATTTGTGCCACAGAAAGCCACGT
Source organism: Flavobacteriales bacterium (assembly GCA_038243675.1). Taxonomy (GTDB): domain Bacteria; phylum Bacteroidota; class Bacteroidia; order Flavobacteriales; family Flavobacteriaceae; genus Flavobacterium. The sequence continues at coordinate 4,852 of JBBSQV010000082.1, read as the reverse complement.
GTTCTTTTCCGTATCTATTAAAGATATATTCGAGAATCGTATCTCGTTCTTTCCAACTCCAATCGATATCAAAATCGGGTGGACTTTTCCTGTTTAGATTTAGAAATCGCTCAAAATACAAATCAAGTTCAAGCGGACAGATAGCGGTAATTCCCAAGCAATAACTCACAATACTATTGGCGCCACTTCCTCGGCCCACATGCATAAACCCCATACTGTTGCTGTATCGAACAATATCCCAAGTGATCAGAAAGTAGCCACTAAAGCTGAGTTCGTCTATTACTTTGAGTTCTTTTTCTACTCTTTCCTCAGCTTCTTTATGATTCTTTCCATACTTTTTTTCGCATCCTTGATAAGCAAGACTTCGTAACAATTGCATATCCGAAACTTGATTTTCGGTATAAAATTTTCTATTTTTTGGTGTGTTGAATTCAAATTCAAAATGACATTCGGCAATTACAGCTTCGGTATTGCTGATGATTTTCGGATAGTTTTGATAATGAGAAAGCAGTTCGGCCTCAGTTGACATTGTGTCATTTATAGTGCAATAATTAGTTGGGGTAAGCTTGGATAGTAGAGTGTTGAGGTCTATCGCCCGAAGTATTTTGTGCAGGTTGAATTCCTTTTTTGTTCGAAAAGTGATTGGTTGCAAAATAACCATCTTATCAATTTTCGAATTCCATTTAGAAAGATAGAGCATCGAAAGTTGCTCAGGTCTAATGCCCAAATATTCATTGCTTCGCAATTGTTCAGGAGCATTTTCTAGAGGATAAATTACAATTGTCGATTCAAATTTTTCGGAAGTTTGCGGCAGTGGAATGTCTTCCAAATTATGACGGGTCAGAAATCGATTCATCTCGCCAATTCCAGCACGGTTTTTTGCCAGTCCTATATATAAAAGTTCGTTATCACGTCTGAATTCAATTCCCACAATGGGATTGATATTTACTTTTTTGCATTCTTTTACAAAATCGTAAATTCCAGTTATTGTATTGATATCGGTCAATGCCAAAGATTTCACCTGCAATTCTGCCGCCTGAATCACAAGTTCAGAAAGTGGAATTGTGCCGTAGCGCAAACTATGATAAGAGTGGCAATTGAGAAACATCGTTGAGTTTTTTAAATAAGGGTTGCTAGCTTTTTATTTCAAAAGCTTTTTAAATTTCTGCTAGTCAGATTTCTGTAAAGAAATTCTATTTCTTAGATTTCAATACCGCGCCCGCACATCTAGCGACGGAATCAGTACCAAAACGCTTTTTCATTCTGTCCATCGCTTCATAAAGCGACAGCATTTCTTCGGTATCTTCAAACATATTTATCTGATAGGTACCCCGCACAAGACCGCTAAAACGGATTCCCACGAGTCGCAATCGCATACGTCTTTGGTATAATTTGGTAAACAAATCGATGGCGTTTTTAGTTAGCGTATGATCGGCAGACGTGTAGGCGATTTTCATCTGCTTGGTTTCGGTGTCGAAATTTGCATACCGTATTTTGACCGTAACCACCGAGGTCAGCCAACTTTCTCCTCTCAATTGAAACGCCAGTTTTTCGACCATTCCCATAATTACAGACTTCAGTTTTTGAGTGTCGATAGTATCTTGGTCGAAAGTAGTTTCGGTCGAAATTGATTTACGTTCGGTGTAAGCTTCAACAGGATTCTGATCGATTCCGTTGGCTTTATTCCAAAGATCTAAACCGTTTTTTCCAATCATTTGCTGCAATACTTCGGCAGGCATTTCCGATAATGTTTGAATATTTCGAATTCCCAATCTGGATAATAACTGAAAAGTTACTGCTCCAACCATCGGAATTTTTCGGATAGAAAGCGGATTTAGAAACGGTCTTACTTTGCTCTCAGGAATTTCCAAATTTCCCTTGGGTTTTGATTCGCCAGTACCGATTTTCGAAACGGTTTTATTTACCGAAAGGGCAAAACTAATTGGCAATCCTGTCTCGCGAGTGATCTCTTGCGAGAGTTCATTTGTCCATTTATAACCTCCATAAAACTTGTCCATTCCAGAGATGTCCAAGTAGAATTCATCGATACTTGCCTTTTCCATTACGGGTGCTTTTTCTTTGATTACAGCGGTTACATCTTGCGAAAGTCTCGAGTACAATTCCATATCACCTTTCATCACTTTTGCCTGTGGACAAAGTCTCAAAGCGAGCTTCATTGGCATAGCAGAATGCACTCCAAAACGGCGTGCTTCGTATGAACAAGCCGCTACAACACCTCGATCACCACCGCCAATAATGACGGGCAAATCGTCTAAAGATGAGTTTGTTAATCGTTCGCAGGATACAAAAAATGTATCCAAATCCATATGTACTATTGCCCTTTGCATTTGATAGAAAATTATTTTACAAAATTAGGATAGATTATAGCAAAGTTCCTTATATTTGTTGCTATAATTTGTAGCAATGTCAATACTATCAGAAAATATCAGGTACCTGAGAGCACAAAAAAAGTACTCACAGCAGAAGGTCGCAGACGACTTAATCATTACTCGTGCGCGTTATTCAAAATATGAAGATGATGCCTCAGATCCGCCATTGGATATTCTGCAGCGCATTGCTCATTATTTTCATATCAGCATCGATATATTACTTTCCGTGGATCTTAGGAAAATTCCGATGACTGAGCTAATGACGCTTTCAGACAATCGAATTCTACTGCCGATTACGGTGGATAGAAATGGAGAAAATTTTATCGAGATAATTCCTCATAAAGCGCAAGCGGGATATCTTACGGGATATTCAGATCCTGAATTTATCGAGAATTTACAGCATTTGAGTCTGCCGTTTTTGGGTTCGGGAAAGTACCGAGCTTTTCCCGTTGCAGGAGATTCGATGCCGCCACATAAACAAGGTTCGTTTATCGTTGGTCAATACATAGAGAATTTGGGTGAAGTACGCGATGGTCGAACTTATATTTTACTCACAAAAAATGAAGGTATTGTCTATAAACGACTGAATAAAAACGGCAAAAATTCCTTAATGCTGCATTCTGATAATACCTTTTATGCACCGTATCAAATCAGAGCTTCGGAGATTTTGGAGATTTGGGAGTATGCGTGTAGTATTGCAACCGAAGAATTTCAGCCAGATGACTTGAGTCCAGAGAATTTGAGAACAATGTTTTTGGAATTAAAAAGAGATTTGCAGGAAGTGAAGCAGAAAATGGGGTAGAATCCTCCCCCAACCCCTCCAATACTTCGACAAGTTCAGTAAGCGAGAAGGGGGGAGGTATGACGAATAAGAGTTTTGTTGAAGTTGTGTAGTGCGAGAGAAGATTAGATTATTATATAAATGAAAAAGGACTACCGAAGTAGTCCTAAATTTCATTAACTTAATTACGTTGCTAAAGCAAGAGGCTTAAATAAGTATTACATTGCAAATGTACAATATCTTTTTTTGGCTCACAAATACTTATCAATATTTCTAATGAAGATAACTAAAGTTATAACGCATCTTTCATCTGCGCGATTAAATAGATATTTAATCGCAACTGGAAATAATAATAGTAAAGCTCTCAGATTGTATAAACACAATTTAAGAGTGAGTCAGTCATTTTTACCAATATTAAGTGTTTTAGAAGTTTCTATTCGAAATGGTATAGATACAATTTTAACTTCATATTTTAATGATCCTGATTGGATTATTAATCAAAAGAAGGGATTTATGTCTCATAAATCATTGACATATTCTAATCCACTAACAAATAAAATTACACAAAATTACTTCTTGAAAAAGTGCGTTGAAAAATCAGAATATAAATTAAGAAGATATCGTTTGCCAATAAGTGCTGGCAAAATAATATCAGATCAAAATTTTGGTTTTTGGACAGAAATGTTTGAATTAACTTTCTATAAAATATTAAAGGGTCGACCAATACAAGTATTTAAAAGTTTACCTCCAAATACAAATAGAATTGATGTATTGAGTCGTTTAAATAAAATTAGAAATTTCAGAAATCGAATAAGTCATAATGAACCAATCTGTTTTGATAGTAATAATATTGATTTTAGTAATGCAATTGATGTTCATAATACAATTATAGAGCTCTTTGATTGGATTGATCCTGATTTAAAAGTATTTATCGAAGATATTGATTCTGTAAGTGTAAAAATAAATAACGCTCAAAAAATCTAAATATAGTTTAAAATAATGTGAGAGCATAAAATCAGCTTTGAATTTGAGTGCTTTTTTATTACTATAGGACTGTAAACAAAGTATAAGTTGTCAAACTAACTCCACAAACTAAATCCGCAAACTTGTCATCCTGACGAAGGAAGGATCACATTGCATACTAATTTTAAAACCTATAAATACATTTTACTATTTCAAAAAAGTCGATGGCCTCTTAATTCATCCGGCGAAAGCCAAAATTCTATTATCAATAGGAAGCTTAAATCTGAAGTATTTTATAACCAACTATTTCAAAAAAGTCCAAGTCATTTAATTTCTTTCGCCGAAAGCCAAGAAATTATTCTCACTAACAACTCAAGATTTAAAGTGATTTCAACGGAATATTTCAAACTAAGTCGACGTTATTAGAATTCTTTCGGCGAAAGCCAAATATCTATTAGTAAGAAGAAATGAAAATGTCAAGTGATTTTCTAAAGTATGGAGGTAAAAACTGAGTTTTCACTATTTTAAAGTAGCTGTTAGCATCATTAAAAAGAAAAAGCCGAATACATTTCGCTTCTTTGGGGATTTTAGTTATTTTTGTGACACTTTAAAAAGACAAAAACTTCAAAAATGGATATACACGAATACCAAGGTAAAGAAATACTGTCAAGCTACGGTGTGCAAATACAACGTGGTTATGTTGCAAACAACCCTCAAG
>JBBSQV010000081.1:0-12254 GCA_038243675.1 Flavobacteriales bacterium | reverse complement strand
TATTCATTCATTTTTCTTCTGAATAACTGACCCATCTCTTCAGCATTTTCTGCAAGATTTTCATCTTTTACAACTTGCAAAGCTGCTATTGCAACAGCAGCAGATATAGGATTTCCTCCAAAAGTGGATCCGTGTTGTCCAGGTCCTATCACTTTCATAATATGATTGTCTGCTAAGACAGCAGAAACAGGATAATTCCCTCCTGAAAGAGCTTTACCTAAAATAAGAATATCTGGTTGAACATTTTCGTGGTGTACAGCAAGTAGTTTTCCCGTACGAGCAATTCCCGTCTGAACTTCATCAGCAATAAACAAAACATTATGTTTTTCGCAAAGTGCCTTTGCTTTTGCAAGGTATCCTTCAGAAGGAACAAATACTCCAGCTTCCCCTTGGATTGGTTCTACTAAGAATCCAGCTGCCGTAGGATTGCTCTCTAAAGCTCTTTCCAAAGCGGCAATACTATTATAATCAATAGTTATAAAACCGTCGGTATAAGGACCAAAATTATCCTTTGCATTTGCATCATCAGAAAATGAAATTATGGTTGTTGTTCTTCCGTGAAAGTTACCACTACATACAATAATCTCCGCCGTATTTGCAGGAACTTTTTTTAGATCGTAAGCCCATTTACGACAGATTTTGATGGCAGTTTCTACCGCTTCAGCACCTGTGTTCATTGGAAGTACTTTGTCATAATTAAAGTATTTTGTGATGTATTCTTCGTACGGTGCAAGCTTGTCGTTATAAAATGCTCTAGAAGTAAGAGCTAAAGTTTGTGCTTGTTCCATCATTGCATCTACAATTCGTGGATGGCAATGACCTTGATTTACGGCCGAATATGCTGATAAAAAGTCAAAATACTTTTTGCCTTCTACATCCCAAACATAAACGCCTTTACCCTTGCTTAACACAACTGGTAATGGATGATAATTGTGCGCGCCATATTTGGCTTCTTTTTCTATAATTTCCGAAGAACTGACGTTACTTAAAGTATTCATTTTAAAATATTTAGTATTAGATGGCCACTCTCGACCTAAGCGCAAATTTACAGAAATTATTGACGTTTTATATTAAAAATGCCCCAAACATTCCTGTGTGGGGCATAATTAACAACCAAAAAAACTAAAAAACCAAATCTAGAGTAGTGTAGCTGAGCTACTAATTTTTGTATCTAAAAGTCGAGAAATAGGACAAGATGTTTCGGCTTTCTTCACAAATTCCTGAAACTTTGCATCATCGATCCCGTTCACTTTTCCTATTACTGTAAGATGAGATCCTACAACCGATTTATCTTGGAAATCAATATCACATTTTGTTTCCAAAGATTCTACTTCAAAACCAGCTTCAGAAATATAAGCTGAAAGTTGCATTGTAAAGCAACCTGCGTGGGCTGCTGCAATTAACTCTTCTGGATTTGTTCCAATTCCTTGCTCAAAGCGTGATCCAAACGAATATTGTGCTGAATCTAAAACCTTACTTTGAGTTGTAATATTTCCTTTTCCTTCTTTAACCGTGCCGTGCCATACAGCTGTTGCGTCTCTTTTCATAGTATTTTTTATTTTTCAAATTCTAAGTTACGAAAAATGATAAAAAACCTGCCAGGTGTATAACTAAATTAACAGTTGATTGTGAGACGTGTAGGAAATAGCTTGACCTATAAAGAACGCTGGGTAATTTATATTAATATTCCGTCCGAGCAACGCAATTTTTAAATTATTTATATAATGCAAATAATTAATTTATTTACTAGTAATTGAATTTCAGCCAAATTGTGAAATATAGAAAAGCTGCACTTTTGACATTAACGTAGCTGTTTGCTAACGACAAAATTATAGCATCAACATTCTTAATTCTGAAACAGATTTTTAACCAATTACAGCCCATAAATTATTTACTATTTTTAAGATTACCATTTACTTAATCCTTATTTTTGCCGAATGGGAAGGAAAAATACGGAAAAAGCAGTTTTTAGTCATATTAAAATATTAGACGCTGGCGCTAAAGGTGTTTCGGTTGCAAAAGCAGCAGATGGCAAAGTTATTTTTGTTAGTAACGTTGTGCCAGGAGATGTGGTTGACGTTCAGACTTTTAAAAAGAGAAAAGCATATTACGAAGGAAAGGCAGTTCGTTTTCACGAATTTTCTGAGCATCGTGTGGAGCCGGTTTGTGAACACTTTGGTGTTTGCGGTGGTTGCAAATGGCAAAATATGGCTTATTCGCAGCAGCTTTTCTACAAAAATAATGAAGTTTATAATAACTTAAAACGCATTGGAAAAGTAGAACTTCCTGACTTTGAACCAATCTTAGGTTCAGAAAAACAATTCTTTTACAGAAACAAAATGGAATTTTCTTTCTCTGACTCACGTTGGTTGACCGAAGATGAAATAGAATCTGCAGAAACTTTAACTGAAAGAAATGCGTTAGGATTTCACATTCCAAAAATGTGGGATAAAATTCTTGATATTAGAAAATGTCATTTACAGGAAGATCCTTCAAATGCTATTCGAAATTCAGTTAAGAATTTTGCCATAGAAAATGGACTTACATTTTTTAATGCAAGAAACCACACAGGGCTTTTACGTACACTTATGATACGTACCGCTTCCACGGGCGAACTTATGGTTTTGGTTCAGTTTTTTGAAGATGATATGGGAAAAAGAAATCTCTTGATGGAGTTTCTTTCAACTACTTTCCCAGAAATAACGTCTTTACAATACGTTGTGAACGAAAAAGCAAACGATACTTTATACGATCAAAAAATTGAGCTATATAAAGGAAGAGATTTTATTTTAGAAGAAATGGAAGGATTGAAATTCAGTATCAACGCTAAATCTTTCTACCAAACCAATTCAGAGCAAGCATACGAACTTTACAAAATTACTAGAGACTTTGCTGGACTTACAGGAAACGAACTAGTATACGATTTATATACAGGTACTGGAACTATTGCACAATTCGTTTCAAAAGGTGCGAAGAAAGTCATTGGAGTAGAGTCTGTTCCAGAAGCTATTGCTGATGCTAAAGAAAATGCGAAACGCAACTCTATTACAAATTGTGAATTTTACGTTGGAGATATGAAAGTTGTCTTCAATCAAGATTTCATAAATACTCACGGGAAACCCGACGTAATTATTACCGATCCACCTCGTGACGGAATGCATAAAGATGTAATTGAACAAATCTTGAGTATTGCTCCAGAAAAAATTGTTTATGTAAGTTGCAACTCTGCTACTCAAGCGCGTGATTTATCATTGATGGATGAGATGTATACGGTAACCAGAGTTCGTCCTGTAGATATGTTTCCACAAACCCATCACGTAGAAAACGTAGTTTTGTTGGAAAAAAGAACAAAATAATTGTCAGCTTTTATGAAAAAGTTCCTTTTGCTATTTTCGATTATTTGCCTGTCCTTCGCTTTTACAAACTGTGAAAAAGATGATTTATGCGATTCTGCAACACCTACAACCGCTAGGTTGGTAGTAGAGTTTTTTGATGAGGCAAATCCGACGGTAGCAAAGAATGTGACGAACTTAAAAGTATATGCAGAAGGAAGAGCAGATTCAATAGGAGTTTATAATGCGACAAATATTATAAAGCTACCATTACAAACGACTGAAACCAGCACGACGTATAAATTTGTACTGAACAGTACAACTCCAAACGTGGTAAATACCGATTTTCTGAAAGTTAATTATGCGCTCGAAAATGTTTTTGTTTCTCGCGCTTGTGGATATAAATCGGTTTTTAAATTAAATCCAGTCGGATCTGTAGAAAGAACTGATGCAACTCCAGAGGACGGAATTTGGATGACATCAATACTAGTAATAAATCGTACAATAGAAAGCGAAAATGAAACACACATTAAAGTATATTTCTAGTATTTTTTTCTTGTTTTTCATCGCTAATTCTTTTTCTCAAGAGAAAGTTCAAGATAGCGTTGTGACCAAAGTCGTACCTAAAAAGGTTCAACGATACGGTGTTAGAGTAGGAGCAGATATCTCAAAATTAGCACGTTCATTTTACGAAGATGATTACAAAGGACTTGAACTTGTTGGCGATTACCGTTTGACTAAGAAAATTTATCTTGCTGCCGAACTCGGAAGTGAAAGTAAGAAAGTTCTTGAAGATAGGATGACTTTTGTTACAGAAGGCACTTATATAAAAGTTGGCGCAGATTACAACGCCTACGAAAATTGGCTCGGTATGAGCAACCTTATATATATAGGAGGAAGATATGGCGCGAGTACTTTTTCGCAGCAATTAGATAGCTATACAATTTACAATGCCAATCCTTATTTTGGCGAAGAAGCAGAGATTATTTCGGGCGAAAAGTTTGATGGACTTACCGCAAGTTGGATCGAAGTTGTTGCAGGTGTCAAAGTAGAAGTTGTCAAGAATCTATACGCAGGTTTTAGCCTGCGATTGAATTATCTAATCAATGACAAGAAGCCTAATAATTTTGAAAATCTTTATATTCCTGGATTCAACCGCACTTATGATGGTAATTTTGGAGTTGGATTTAATTACAGTATTTCGTATTTCATACCTTTATATAAGAAGTAGATTTTTTCTACTTTACTTTTACCGGTAAATAATTGCATTTCCTATGTTCGATTTTCGATTAAAGGTATTTTTATCTGTTGCCAAAAGACTTAATTTTACGAAGGCAGCAGAGGAGTTGGGCATCACGCAACCTGCGGTAAGCAAGCATATACAAGAAATCGAACGTTTTTATAAAATTAAACTTTTTGATCGTGCTGGCTCCAAAATCAGATTGACTCCCGCGGGAATCATTATGGTCGAATATGCCGAACAGATATTCGAAACCTACAGACAACTTTCTTTTAAATTTAGCACACTTAACGAAAGAGCCGAAGGAAATCTCCGAATTGGCGCAAGTACAACGATTGCAAATTATGTATTACCAGCTATAATCGCCGCTTTCAAAATCAAATATCCTGATGTCGGAATTTCTCTAATGGTTGAGAATACTGAGAAAATTGAAAATGCACTGGAAGAAAATCAGTTGGATTGTGCGATTGTCGAAGGAAGTACACGGAATCGAAATCTCAAATATTCTGAATTTCTTGAAGATGAAATTGTCCTTACCGCAAATGCAAATCATCCGTTGGCAAAATTAGATAAGATTGACAGCAGTCAGCTGAAAAAAATTCCGCTATTGATGCGTGAAAGTGGGTCAGGAACACTGCAGGTAATAGGAAAAGCTCTCAAAGACGCAGGATACAAAGTGGAAGATCTCAAAATCGAAATGCAGTTAGGAAGCACCGAAGGAATTAAAACTTACCTCTCAAATTCAAATTGTATGGCCTTCCTAAGCGTTTATTCGGTTATGAAAGAGCTTCGTGATAAACAACTTAGCATTATCGATGTACATGGACTTTCGATAAATCGGTATTTCCTTTTTGTAGAACAACACGGAAATAATGCGGATCTAATTAAACTTTTTAATGACTTTGCCTACAAGTATAACTTGAAGTAATGGTTCATCACTATTTAGAATTTTCTTTGCAGCCATTAATTGAGGAAATTTGCCTTATAAAATTACTACTCAATGTCAGATTCTAACAATACAGAAATCAAAAAAGAAAAGTCGGATATCTATTTATTTCCGAATAATATTCTTGCTCGAAAAATAATTTTTATCGTTGCCGCCATTTTATGTCTGACTCCCATAATGTCGACGCCGCTGGCTTTGCTGCTCGGTCTTATTTTGGCACAATTAATAGGACATCCATATTTGCAGTGGAATTCCAAATCAATTAATTGGTTGCTTAAAATTTCAGTTGTGGGTTTGGGCTTCGGGATGAATGTCGATTCGGCTTTAAAAGCAGGTAAAGATGGACTGATATTTACGATCGTATCAATTTTTGCGACCTTGATTTTAGGATATCTTTTAGGGAAATTTCTAAAAATCGAAGAAAAGACTTCATATCTTATTTCTAGCGGTACTGCCATCTGCGGAGGTAGCGCTATTGCTGCGGTTGCGCCAGTTATTAAGGCAGACGAAAAGCAAATTTCGGTGGCTTTGGGGACGGTTTTTATATTGAATTCGATTGCACTTTTCGTATTCCCATTTGTCGGGCATTATCTCGATATGTCGCAGCATCAATTCGGGATGTGGTGCGCGATTGCTATTCACGATACAAGTTCGGTTGTGGGCGCAGCAGATGTCTATGGTGCTGAGGCATTGCAGGTAGCGACGACCATCAAACTGGCTCGTGCTCTATGGATTATTCCACTTGCTTTTGTGTCTACAATGCTGTTCAAAAATAACGGTGGGAAGGTCAAAATTCCTTATTTTATTGGTCTTTTTGTGCTTGCAATGATCGCCAATTCCTATATTCCTGTGATTGCGCTCGTGAGTCCGAGTATCGTCGCGATTGCCAAAGCGGGTCTTACGCTTACCTTGTTTTTGATTGGCGCCGGTTTGTCCAAAAAAGTGCTGATGTCTGTTGGAGCAAAGCCGCTTGTACAGGGCGTTTCGCTGTGGATTTTCATTTCCTTGGTTTCCCTTTATGCTATTTTGAACCTCATTTAGGCTTTCGCCGAATTTATGCTGGGCGCGTAAATTTTAGTGACATATTCAGTTGAAGGTTTATCGTAGAATAGTCCTTGCATCAACAATTTTCTTTCCATTTTTTCTTTGGCTTTCGCCGAATTTATGCTGGATGGGTAATTTTTAGTGACATTTTCAGTTGAAGGTTTGTCGCAGAATAGTGGTTGTACCAACAATTTTCTTTTCAATTTTTTTTGGCTATCGCCGAATTTATGCTAGATGTGTAACGGTCAATCATTAGCGTACTGCGGGTTTTCAAAGCCGAAACTTTCTATTATCACTGAACTTCAAATAAAGCAAAAATCTTCGATTGAGCATTAACCTGCCATATTGCCAAACTGATGTTGTGCGATTGTGATTCTACTATTTCTTTTTCACGCTTTTTGATTGTTGCTTTCTATCCTATATTAATTTATTTAGGATAATATTATCATTAGTTTTTAATGCCAATTAATACGATTATTACTGACACTATAACCAAAAACAAAACGATTAGAAATATAACTTTCAAAAGATTGGGTACAAATAATTTATCATTAGATATATTGCTGTAGAATAATTGATATAGGGCATATATTGTTCCAAATAAGAATAATATAGCAGAACTTAATAATGGATATGAATTTTGTGTTGGTGCGTTATGGGTTAATAAAAATGGCAAAGTGAGTAATGCAATCAATATACTTATTGCAGGACTGTAGGTAATGGCTCTATCCCAGATTTTGTCATTATCTCGCCAATTTCTAATTTCTATGTCTTTGTATTTATCTTCGTTTGTCAAAAGTAATTTGTATGCTTTATTCTTCTTATACCACAGAATAATTCCAACGATTAAAAATGGAAGTATAGAAAATGTAAAACATAAAAACAGTATTGGTATAAACGACCTGCTAAAATCACTGTCTTTTAATTGTTTCCAGATATTAGGATTAAGCAAATGCAAAACTACAGGGCTAAAAAAAACTCCGAGAATAAAAAAAGTAAAGAGAAACTTAAAAAAGCCAAGAATTCCGATATATTTCTCCCATTGTAATGTTTTATTAAGTTGCTTTTTCATTTATTAGGCTTGTTTATAGATTAGCACCATACATTTTTATGGAATATTTGGTTTTGGCATTCGTACAATGTCTTGCCGCTACAAGATGTCTGGGATTAAAAAAGCGAGTTTTTTCCATTATGTACGAATTTTCCAAATATAAAATCATCTTTAAATTCAGCATAAACTCCAAATATCTTGTAAAGGATTTTATGCCTTGTTATTTTCTACGTTTTCTAATTTCTGCTATATAATTTTCTAGTATAGTTAAGTCAGCAAGAAATTCAGCAGAATCAGGCATTTCTTCAATTAAAGTTCCTGCCGTATCGTGTCCTGTGAAATAAGTAGAACATTTACTCATATTTGTGTCAACAAGGTTATAATCCTCATCCGTTAAATCTACAATTTTTGATAAACGTTGAGTTTGTATTGCTCTGCCAAATCTTTGAATTGCTCCATTTAAGAATACTTCTTCAATAAATCGCTCCCAAGTTTCCCTCAGTTTCCCATATAGAGACTTTGCTCTTTCTTTATACACCTCTTCAGTTTCAGTTCGTTCAATTTTATCTAATTGTTGATGTGCATTTTTTAGCAATCCTATACGCTTTCCAACAGGTAAAGCATCCCAAGGTGGATTGCTTGCAATTAGCCCTGTTTCTGTTTTCTTTCTTGTAAGACTCTTTATGTCTAAATCACAATTTAAACTATCTGAATGCTCTTGAATCATCAACAGAAAAGTGATATCGTGAGTAAAAATTATAACTTGTCGTTCTAAAGCCTCTTCTGCAATTCTTTTTGATATTTTATTTCGCCATTTATGGTCTAGAGATGAAACTGGGTCATCAAAAATTATAGCGCTTTTATGTTCTGAAGTTGATAATTCAGACAAAAACGTTGCTAATGAAATACATCTATGTTCTCCTTCGCTTAAAATATCTTTTAATAAAATTCCATTTGCATTTTGTTCATCAAGTCTTAAATAATGATATTGTTTCCCCCTTTGTCCTTTAGTTTCGGTTTCTATTCTAATATTTTTAAAACCTAGTTTTGAAAGTTCTGTTTGAAAGTTCTGTTTAAGATTTTGACTGATATATTTTGTAGCTAATTCATTACTATGTGCGGTAATTGCTCGAGTAGTACATGTACTGATACATTGATTAAGTAATTTTATTTTTTTCTGTCGATAAATTTCACGACCTAATTGGGGTTTAAAATCGAAAATCTTTTTTTCTCCTTTTAATTGATTTAATTCTTTATTAAGTGGCCTTAAATCTTCTTCAATTGAAAGAGTTTTTAATTTTTCATTTGTTGCTTTTAAGCGTTTAATTAATTCTTGAATTAAAGTTTTAGGCGTATTTTCTATTTCAATTGAGTCAAATACTTCAATTGTTTTTTTTCTTTCAAAAAGACTTACTAAATTATCTCTTTGATTTGAAAGAACTTCTAAATATTGTATTTGACTTTGTGAATAATCAACAATTATTTCATCAAGTTCAGTAGTTGTAGGTTTTTGTTCCTCAAAAGAGAAATCTATTTTATTTAAATTTTCATTTACTAGATTAAATTTATCAAATGCTTCATCATAAGTTTTTTGAATGTCATTTTGTACAAAACTTTCAAAAGACACAAATCTATTTTTTGCATCTTCATCTAAATCTTGTAGACAAAGTGGACAATTACTGTCTTCATTTACTTCTGGAAAATTTTCTGTTTCGGTACTTACATTGTAAAATTTCCGAGCACTTTCCCAAAGTAATTTCCACGAACTATTACCAACACCTTGAATTGGTAATCCAGAGAATGCTTTTTTAGAAGATTCTTTTAGTGCTTCGCTTGTTGTTACGAGATTATTTAATGTTTGTCTTAACTCTATTAAAATTGCACCTGTTAAGTTATTTTCAATCCCTTGAAATTTATTTTGTAAAATTTCGAAACGCTTTATTTTTTCTTCATTTTCTTTTAAACTTTTATTTGGGTCTGTTGCTTTTAAAATCTCGATTTCTATATTCAACTGTTCAATTCTAGAACTTTTAGTTGAATTCCAAATTGATTCAGCTCTTAATTCGTTAAGTGTTGAATTTGAATTTAAGTTTCCGAGAAATGTTTTTGCAGTTGAACAATCAGAGACTTCTAAAAGGTTATGGTCGAATTTCTGTAAAGCAGGGCGTAATAAGTCTGTATTTAGTATGTTCTCAACCCTTTTTATATCAATGGCTAATTTTTCAACTATAGATAAACCTTGTGGGATGAAAGCTATTTCATCTTCTCCTTCAATGTAATGATTTGCACTAAATGTATCGAAAACATCAATACTTTTTAACACAGAGTCATTTACTTGTTCATTTACGAGATTTACTATATTGAAATTTGTCCCATCAGTTGTATATTCTATATCTGCTTTTTTATCTTTTCCAAAACAAGTTGGGTCGTATAAGTTAATATTTATTTTTGGTTTATGACCTCTAGTATTGCAAGCGTGTTTTAAAATACTCACATAACTTGATTTTCCTGAACCATTATCTCCATAGACAATTGTTAGACCTTTTGGGGCAAATTCTAGTTCACTAGATTTTGAGAGAGCATTTACATTATCTACATTGAAAATTTTAGAAAGTATCACATCATAATTGCTAGTTGAGTTATTTGCAAAATTTCTTAAATCGTCAAAATCAACTTCATCAAAAGCAAATTTCGATAATCCATAATTTACTTTACAAATCTCTGTGAGTTCTAAAATGTCATTTTCAGTAAGTTCATTATTTCTAATTAATCGGTTAATTGCTACTTGCCAAAAAACTGGTTTGTTTTCTGCCCAATCAATTATGTCATTTAGTATCGGCATCCTTCTTTAGTTTATTGAATTCTCTTCGTCTTTTTTTAATAAGAAATAATGTTCCGCCGCTTCTCATCAGTTGCGAATTTCTGCTGTTAGGTGCTGGACTTATCTTTTTTAAGGGTTTTTATTGACCATAAAATTAATTCTATTGATAATCTAACAGGATAAACGATGATAAATAATATACTCAAAACTTCTATTGGTTCTTCTTCATTTAATCTTCTCCAATATGAAAACCTCTCGTCGGCGATTTGTGACCGATCTTTTGATATTTGTGAATTTAAGTCATCAATTTGCTCTAATTGTTTATCCAACTTAGTTTTATTAAGATTTTTCGATTCTACATCCTGATACATTTTTTCCAAAATAGGCGAGACATTTCCTTTCTTCTTAATTTCTTCATATTCGTATTTTCTATAATCATCATTTTCTCGAATACTATTTATACTATCTTGAGTTCTTTCTATTTTATAATTTAGAGCGTTTTCAATTCCGAAAGATTCCGACTTTAAATAATCTGTAACAAATAAAATTACAGCAGTTAAAATGCTGAATGATACTAACAATAATATTTCTTTTGCGATTCTTCTTTTGCTCATATTTTAAAGTTTGTCGTCGTGTAGCCTTGCAACTAACGTTTAGTATATGAAAAGTAGGCGATTACGAAGCACTAAACTTTCGATTAAGCACAAAGTTTGATACGAGCGAAAAGCCCTGGTTTTACTACTATTTCGCCTATTTTTTATATACATTGTTACCACCAGTTATTTTTCCCATTCTTTATAAAATCCACTTTTAATATATTCTTTATCTCTTTCATTTACAGGTTTTCCTAGAAATTCACTATATATTTTATAAGCGTCTTCCACAGTATTAACGCCTATTTCAAAACAGGCACGACCCCATTTATAAAGTGCTACACTTTGTTTAGTTGTAAAAACCCCTGGCTTAATTTGAACACCATCAAATTCTTTTCCTTTTATTTCAGTAAAAAAGTCAAGTGAACCACCTTCTCTTGTTTCTGAAATAATATAGTTATTAATTTCAGTCTTTGAAGGGAGCATTATATCCGAAGGCTTTTTCTTATTTAATTTTTCTTTTTTAATTAATGTCCAAACTGCATCTTCTATTTTCTGATTAGAAATGATTATAAACTCCTTTCCGTTAAAATTTAATATGTCGTTCTTAATAAAAGCTGTAGAGTCATATTTTTCCTTTACAATTTCGTTAGCTCTATTTTCTGTTATGTCACCTTTTAAATTACAAGGGAAGTTTGATTGTTGATTTGTATTCATAACAATAGTCATAAACTCCCGCTTTGGGTTATTTTGTAACATAACCATCACTACCATTTTACTTTCCTTTGTCAATATGTAAAAGTCGGAAGCCAGATTAGTTGCTGCTTTTTCAACTTGGTCTAAAGTCGGTTTTTCAGAAATAAAAACAGAAGACTGACTATTTTCTAAATTATTTTTAAGAGTGTAATAATTCGAAATTAAAACAAAGTCGCCAATTACTTTCTCGTTTGTTGATACTGAATTAAAAACTGGATTTCCGTTTTTATCTGCCTGTCCAAAAACTTGTCCGAGTGATAATAATGTTAGAAATGCTAAAGTGATTATTCTCATTGTCTATTTTTTTTTAATTGGTGGTAACGTCAGTTCGACTAAAAACCCTTCCAAGTTCCTATTCAAACTTAATTTTGACGTAAATATAGCCTATTTACCGAATAATAAATCGCGGTTTTAAAAAGTCGACTAACATTTGTTTCAAATTTTAGGAGTTGGTAAAAAGCTTTAAAAAAT
>JBBSQV010000080.1:0-12349 GCA_038243675.1 Flavobacteriales bacterium | reverse complement strand
TCAATGGCTCGAAATGTCGCAATTGACTTTGGACATCCAGTGGCATTATTCTCACTAGAGATGGCATCTGTCCAACTTATTACCCGACTTATTTCTTCGGAAACAGGATTATCTTCAGAAAAACTTCGGACTGGAAAACTGGAAAAACACGAGTGGGAGCAACTAAGTATCAAAGTAAAAGATCTTGAAAAAGCGCCTTTATTTATTGATGACACGCCTTCTCTTTCAATTTTTGACCTTAGAGCAAAAGCGCGACGTCTTTCTTCTCAGCACGGAATCAAACTGATCATTGTCGATTACCTTCAGCTGATGACTGCAGGTGGTAGCAATGGCAAAGGTGGAGGAAATAGAGAGCAGGAGATTTCTACAATTTCACGAAATCTAAAAGCCCTTGCCAAGGAATTGAATATTCCCGTAATCGCATTGTCTCAACTGTCACGTCAGGTTGAGAATAGAGCTTCTGGTAGTAAGAGACCACTTCTTTCGGATCTTAGGGAGTCGGGAGCTATTGAGCAGGATGCCGATATTGTATCGTTTATTTACAGACCAGAATATTATAAAATTGAAGAATGGGATGACGAAGATGCGTCACCAACTCAGGGCCAAGCAGAATTTATTATCGCAAAACACCGTAATGGTAGCTTGGAAAATATACGACTTAAGTTTATTGGAAATCTAGGTAAATTTGACAATCTCGAGGATTACAGCGGAAGTTATGATGATTTACCATCAAAAATGAATCACGATGATAACCCTTTTACTGTAAAAGCCTTGCCAACTGCCAATGAGGCTTTTGGTAGTTCTGCAAATACTGAAGCTTTTGGCAGCAGCATGTCCAATCTCGAAGATGACGACAGCGATGTTCCATTTTAGGATTTTCACTATATAATATAAAAAATTAAGCTGTTTCGAAAGAAATGGCTTTTTTTATGATTCAAGTTGTTTTATTTGGGCGTGTCCCTCTGGGCCGGGCTGTCCTCTATATCTTTTGCTTAGAAAATTTTCAGTAAACTAGAAATAATTTAGTAAGCAAAAGGATGCCGTTCCCATCCCTCACGCAGACTTTTGCTAGCATCGAGATGTTGTCTTCAACTGAGGTAAAAAATCTTCGGTAAACTGAATTAACTACCTAGAAAACATATTTTTTTACCGCAAGGTTCGTAAAGTGAGAACGTAAAATTCCCAAGGGTTTTGCATCAATGAAGTGCATTTTGACTTTATTTACTGTAAATAAATCTCATTTCAATTGGTTATAGTTCCTGCAAGGTTTTTTTTGAACCTTGTAGATAGGTGAAGCTTTTGAGATTCAAAATGAACGGATAACTCGGTTAATTGTTTTAGACAACAATAATATTTTTTTACCGCAAAGTTCTCAAAGTGAGAACGCAAAGTTCGCAAGGGTTTTCTTGCAAGACGCCAGAACCGGCATGATTTATTCAATTAAAAAGAATCTCACCTTAATTGGTTTTATCTCCTGCAAGATTTTTTGACCGTATAGGTATTTTTGGAAGCTTTAAAGATCAAAAATGGTCTATTTCGTTGATCTGTGATCTGAGCGAAAGTTCCACTCAGTCATATTTAATTTTTAATCCTCCGTCGCGCAGAACTAAGTTTGTACCGACCTTTCTTTTTCATTAGGACTATATAACGCATTATATATCACATTAATTAAATGTTCGAAATAATTAATCAACATTAAATTATTTATATTAGCCTGAATGTCTTTCAAAGCAAATTTGAACATACATCACAGCAGTCGGTGAAATATAAAATATGAGAAACAAAATAGTAATAATAATAGTTTCCTTAGTTTTTGTAGGTTGTAGTAAAACGACAATATTTGTTTTGGAAGATAACAACCAAAATAAATATTCTTTGTCGGATTCAGTAAAAGCGGCTTTTAAAAAAGATTTAATTACCAAAATGCCTTTAGTGGCAATCGATGGAATTGTATGGAAGTACGACAAAACAGCTGACACTGTTTTTTTACCTTTAAAAAAGAAAGAAATTCTCGCGATTCAAATTATTGGTAAAAATGCTAGTAAGGTGATTTATGGGCCAGAAGCTGTAAATGGAGCCATTATCATTAATACAATAAATCTTAAATAGAAAACTTGCCAACCGCTACAAAACACTGCAAATATTGGAGGTTAGCGTCAATTTAAAGTTGGATGTCCAATTGGAGACATTGAGTTTTAGTGAATTTTCATAGTATATTAGTCTTTAATACCTTCAAGAGACGGATATTATTGATAAATATTCCATCATAGTAATTGACCAGAAATCTTCCATTGTACTTTTGGAATATTGATCAAAGACGATAAAGCAGAGAAATTCATAATAGCAAATTACACAATGTTTGATCATAAATCAAAAAGCGCGCTAACCCATTGTGTTTAGCACGCTTTTTCTTATATATATAAAATTTTATTCTTCTTTTGTTTCTTCTTTATCCTCGCATTCTGCGGCAATTTTTTCTTTAGTGCCTGTATTGATGCACTCTCCTTCGACTTCCTTTTCTGTCATTTCCACGTAGACAGCATATTCTGCAGGGATGATTTTTATTCCAGAGTGCTCTGCGTAAGCTCTAGTAAATTCAGCACCTAAATATAAAATTGCGGCGGTGTAATATACCCAAAGCAGAATTACTATGATAGATCCCGCGGCACCGTAAAGTGATGCTGTACCTGCTGTTTCTATATAAAAACTAATTCCGTATCGACCCAGCATAAACAGCACTGCCGTAAAAAAAGCTCCAACTCGTACATCTTTCCAAGCAATTTCTGCATCAGGCAGTATTTTGAAAATAGTTCCAAACAAAATCGCAATAACAGCAAATCCAACGACCACATTGAGAATATTGAAAATCACCATCGTAATATCTGGAATATAATTACGTAAATATTCTCCTAATCCGCTAAGAATTCCGTTGACAAGCAGTGTTACCAAAAGCAGAAATCCTAGTACAACTATAAGTGAAGAGGACATTAATCTGTCTTTTATCATTTTTACCCATCCTCTTTTTGGTTTTGCTTTTACACGCCAAATACTATTAATGGAATCTTGAATTTCACCAAATACGGTCGTTGCTCCAATTAGTAGTGTCACAGATCCAATAATTACAGCTTTTGTACTTTTGCCATTCAGTCGTAGATTAGCAATTACTTCCTGTACTTGTGCGGCTGCTTCATCGCCGAGAAGTCCATTGATTTCAGAAAACAATTTTCCTTGAGCTGCATCTGCGCCCAAAAATATTCCTGCTACCGAAATGATGAGCAGAAGTAGAGGTGCTACAGAGAATAGAGTATAATAAGAAAGCGAGGCACTTAATTTTAATCCTTTATCTTCAATAAATCCCGTAAAGGTGTCCTTTAAAATTTCTTTTAACTTGGTAAAAGTTGCTTTAGTAAAAATGTTCTTCATAGATATAAATGTTTGTCAACGCCTTAAAAGTATGCAAAAATTGATGATTTTTCGGTATTCTTTTGATTATATTTAACGGATATTGATCAGGAATCAATTTATAATTTAGAGTATCTTTGAGATAAAATTTTTTTTAATATGTTTAAAACCAGATTACTTGTTTTTGTTTTTTTATTATTCGGAATTACTGCAAAAGCATCTTTTTTGCTACTGCCAATGGACGATACAACGCAACAAAATCACTTAAAAGCTTACGGAATTACTTATTGGGCAATTGACAAACAATACAAAGTGAGTTGGCTGCTTAATTATCGTGGAGGATCTTTCCTAATAAGTGATGCGCCCGAAATACGACGTGAGTGTCAAATACGGGGAGTGAGCTTTGAGGTTTTATCGGATGGACAGACGCAAACCATTTTAAATGAAATAGCAAGTCCGTCTCAGAACATGGAAAGTGTTGCTTTGGAGAAAGCTCCAAAAGTTGCGGTATATACTCCAAGCGGCAAAATGCCTTGGGATGATGCCGTAACTCTCGTGCTAACATATGCCGAAATTCCGTTTACCAAGATATACGATACCGAAGTTTTATCAGACCAATTATTGCTTTACGACTGGCTACACTTGCATCACGAAGATTTTACAGGGCAGTACGGAAAGTTTTTTGGATCTTATAGACACGCACCTTGGTACATTGAACAAAAGCGAGCTGCCGAAGAATTGGCAACAACATTAGGATATAATAAAGTTTCTGACGAAAAACTGGCTGTTGCCAAAAAAATTCGAGATTTTGTTGTAGGTGGCGGTTTTCTTTTTGCAATGTGCTCGGCGACGGATAGTTTTGATATCGCACTTTCGGCAGAAGGTGTTGATATTTGCGAACCAATGTTTGATGGCGATCCCAGTGACCCCAACTACCAGTCAAAAATTGATTACCGACAGACTTTCGCTTTTAAAGATTATATTCTTGAAAGAAGACCTGAGAAGTATGAATTTTCGGATATTGATATGACAGAGAAAAGAAAGATTCCGATGGATAAAGATTATTTTAGTCTGATGGAATTCTCGGCAAAATGGGACCCGGTGCCTTCAATGTTATGTCAAAATCATACGCAATTAGTCAAAGGATTTATGGGACAGACCACTTCTTTTGATAGAGATTTAATTAAGTCGAATATCTTGATTTTGGGCGATAATCAAATTAATGGCGAGGCTCGTTATATCCATGGACAAAAAGGAAAAGGAATGTTCACTTTTTATGGCGGACATGATCCTGAAGATTATCAGCATAGAGTAGGAGATGAGCCGACATTATTGGACTTACATCCAAATTCTCCTGGCTACCGCTTAATTTTAAACAATATTTTGTTTCCTGCGGCGAAAAAGAAGAAACAAAAAACATAATATACTTTCGTCTCAATTAGAAATCTCTAACCACAGTCTTAATTAAATACGAAGATATCTTAAAATAAAAAAACTACGGCAACGTCGATGTCACCGTAGTTTTTTTACGCCTGATGGGAACGGCATCCTTTCCTGCCCCTTCTTTTGGGCAGGAAAGATACAGTGGACAGCAGGAAATACGTCCTTAAAAAAAAACTATTTATTGTTGTCAATCACATAATCCAAAACTTTGCGCATTAGATGCACTCGGTCCTTGCCTAAAACATTGTGTTTGTGCATAGGATATATAAAGAAATCAATCTGTTTTTCAGCCTCTATAAATTTTTTGATGAGAGATAAGTTATGCTGCATAACTACAACATCGTCAATGCTACCGTGAATAAGCAGCAATTTACCTTCTAGATTTTTTACGTAATTCATGGTGCTCGCCTTTGCAAAACCTTCAGGATTTTCGTCAGGGGTATCCATATAACGCTCGCCGTACATGATTTCGTAGTACTTCCAATCAGTCACGGGACCACCTGCAACACCAACTTGAAAGATTCCAGGATGCTGCAACATCAGCGAATTTGTCATAAAACCGCCATAACTCCAGCCGTGAACCGCCAAACGATTGCTATCAATATAAGGTAGCGTTTTCAAATAATCGACTCCAGTAAGCTGATCTTCCATTTCGGTTTGACCCAAGTTGCGGTGAATTATCTCTTCAAAATGCTTCCCACGATTTGCTGATCCGCGATTATCCAATGTAAAAACAATATACCCTTGCTCAGCCATCCAATACATCCAAAGACTTGCTCCATTGAGGTATGTATTTGTGTTCATCTGCGCGTGAGGACCGCCGTATACATAAACCAAAACTGGATACTTTTTTGAAGGATCAAAGTTGCTCGGCTTAATCATACGAGTATATAAGTCAGTCGTACCGTCGTTTGCCTTTAATTTCGTGATTTCTGAAGTTCCAATTACGTAGTCCTTATATTTATTTTCACTAGTCATTAAGACTGATTCTTTGCCTTTACTGTCCATCATTATTGACTTTGATGGAGTCGTGCTATTTGAATATTCGTCAAAGAAATGTTTTTCATCTTCGCTGATTGCGAAACTGTGAACACCTTCATTTTTGGTAACCAACGATTGCTTTCCTTTGAGGTTTACTTTGTACACCAAGTTGTTCATAGCATTAGCGCCAGTCGCATTAAAGTAGATTTCATTATTAGCAACACCGATTATTGCTGTTGCAGGAAATTTATTTGAAGTTAATTTTTTAATTAATTTGCCTTCAATTGTATAGTAGTAAAGATTGTCGAAACCATCTTTTTCGCTGATCCATACAAAGCTGTTCGAAACCTTACTCGGAAAAAATGCATCGTGCTCTGGCTCTACCCAGGTAGTTGCTTGCTCATGCACAAGTGTTCGAACGAACGCTCCAGAAACTGCATCATACAGATTAAGATGCATGTCATTTTGTCCGCGATTAACCTCTGCGATCAGCACATATTTGTCATCTGGAGTCCAAGTAAGGTTGGTAAGATAATCATCGGATTTTCCTGTTGGCGAAATATAAACTGTCTTTCCGCTGGCAATATTGTAGATTCCCACGCGCGGTTTTTCACTTTTCTGACCCGTCATTGGGTATTTGAAGTTAATCAGTTTTCCAGGAGTCTGATTAATATCCAGAAGTGGATAATCTGCAACTTCCGACTCGTCTTTCTGATAAAAAGCAATTGCAGATGATTTGGGAGACCAGAAAATCCCTTTTGAAATTCCAAATTCACTACGCGCATATACATCACCCGAAACAATAGCTTTGTCTTGATTATCTGTAATTGCGATTGTTTTTCCCGCACTAGTTAAAAGATAGAGATTGTTTTCTAGAGTGTATGCTATCTGAGATTTAGTTTTATCATATACGCTGTTTGCTGCATCCGCGGGAATGGTTGCGACTTTCTTACCTTTTTTATTTGAGACTGAATACTCGTAAAAGGCGTCACCATTATTTAGAAGAATTGTATCTTCATTTTTGTATTCGATACCAAAAAAAGAAAATAACTCCGTTCCTAGTGCTTTATTAAAATCGGAAAGCGTTACCACTTCTTTTGCTTGACTATTATCTACCGAAGCTACTACTAACTTGCGTCCTGAATCTTCAAAATAAAAGTATTTATCTGTTTTTGGGATCCATTGGAAACCTAGCAGTTTGTCTGCTCTAAACATTCTGCCCTGCTGCATTACAGCATCTTCTAGCGAAATCGTTTTTGTCTGACCTGCTACTGTGCAAGTAATAAAAAAACTTAAAGCTAGTAATAAGTGTTTGTTCATAATTAAAAAGGTTGATTTGTGACAAATATAAAAAAAAGGATGCCAAAAAGAGTAGAATTTCTCCTCTATTGGCATCCTATTAAGGAATTCGGAATATCTTGAGATCGTTAGATACTTCCTACTTCGTTTTCTTTCTCAAGATATTTCTGGACTAAGTCGATCGCATTTCCTACAACATCGCTCAGCGCAGTAATATAAGTGCCTTCGTCAGCAATGTTGATTGCATGACGAATAGCTTCTACTTCTTTTGCGATAATTTCGTAAGTTACATTTCGACCTGAGTCTTTTATTCCTTCGAAGAGCAAGTTATTAATTTCTACATCTGTGCGCCCTCTCAAGTGTTTTTCTTGACGGATAATGATATGGTCAAACATAGTTGCGGCAATTCGTGCACATTCGCGAATATCTTCGTCACGTCTATCTCCTACACCCGCTATAATTCCGATTTTTCTCGGAGAATCTACGGTTTCTAAGAATTCAGCAATTCCTTTATACCCTGCTGGGTTATGAGCGAAATCTATTAATACTTTGAATTTTTTAAATTCAAATATATTCATACGACCTGGAGTTTGTGCTGCGCTCGGTACAAAAGTTTGTAAAGCAAGTCCGATATCTTCAATTTTAAAGCCATAAAGATAACAAGCAAGAGTTCCCGCTAGAACATTTGCGATCATAAATTTGGCCTTTCCCCCTAAACTTAACGGAACTGCAGTAACCTTACAGATACGAATCTTCCAGTCTCCTTTTTTGATCGTGATAAATCCATTTTCATACACGGCCGTTATCGCGCCAGTTTTTGCCATTTTTTTAATTAGTGGATTTTCTTCATCCATACTGAAGTAGGCAATCTTGCTAGTAAGACGACTTGCTATTTTTCTGCACTGCTCGTCATCGGCGTTTAAAACAGCCCATCCACTTTTCTTAACACTTTCTGCAACTGTTATTTTTACATTTGCAAGGTCTTCAATAGTGTGAATGTCGCTAAGACCCAAATGATCTTCTTGAATATTTGTTATTACAGCAATGTCACATTTGTTAAAACCAAGCCCCGAGCGCAAGATTCCGCCACGAGCTGTTTCCAATACTGCAAATTCCACGGTTGGATCTTTAAGAACATATTCAGCGCTTAACGGTCCGGTAGTGTCACCTTTCTCCATCATATGATTTTGAATATATATTCCGTCGGAAGTGGTAAAACCTACTTGAAAACCATTATTCTTAACGATATGGGCAATCAGTCTTGTAGTAGTTGTTTTTCCGTTAGTACCAGTTACTGCGATAATTGGTATTCTGCTTGGCTTGCCACGTGGATACATCATATCTACCACTGGTGCTGCAACGTTGCGCGGTAAACCTTCGGTAGGAGCTAAGTGCATTCTAAAGCCGGGAGCGGCATTTACTTCTAATATTACGCCACCGTTTTCTTTAAGTGGCTGTGTAAGATTCTCTGCCATAATATCAACGCCACATATATCAAGTCCTATTACTTTAGATATTCGTTCGCAGAGGAAAATATTTTCTGGGTGCATCATATCTGTCACATCGACAGAAGTTCCTCCAGTGCTGAGATTCGCAGTTGATTTTAGAGAAACAGTCTCACCATTATTAGGAACAGTGTCTAGCGTATATTCTAATTTTTCTAATAAATCTTCAGTATCTCGATCTACTGTTATTTGAGTAAGCACGTTTTCATGTCCAAACCCACGAAGAGGATCTTGATTGATAACTTCAATAAGTTCGGCAATGGTATTAACACCATTACCCATCACGTGTGCGGGTACTCTTTTGGCAGCAGCCACCAATTTATTATTAATGATAAGCACTCGAAAGTCAAAACCAGTAATAAATTTTTCTACAATTACTCTATTACTAAACTCTTTGGCAAAATGCAATCCTGCAACCGCATCTTTAAAATTAGTAACATTTATTGATGCACCTTTACCATGATTGCCGTCAAGTGGTTTTATAACGATTGGATAAGAAATGCGATTGATCGTTTCCTTTAATTCTTCTTCATCTTCACAAATACTTCCACTTGCTACAGGTATAGAAGAGTTTTCCAACATACGCTTTGTAAGTTCTTTATTACAAGCCATGTCTACAGCTATGCTGCTGGTGTTGCAAGTAATCGTTGCTTGAAACCTCATTTGATTAACTCCATATCCCAACTGTACTAGCGAGTTGCTTCCAAGACGAATCCAAGGAATGCCTCTTGCAACGGCTTCTTCAACTATACTTCCGGTACTAGGCCCTAATCGAACTTTTTCACGAATTTCTCGCATTTGCTGAATGTCAGATTCGATATCATATTCCTGACCATCAATTAAAGCTTGGGCTATTCTAACTGCAGACTCAGCAGCAAAAATCCCCACACTTTCCTCTGTATAGCTGAACACCACATTATAGATACCAGGAGTTTTTGTTTCACGAGTACGCCCAAAACCAGTGTCCATGCCAGCTAACGTCTGAATTTCCAAAGCAATATGCTCAATTACGTGGCCCATCCATGTGCCTAATTCTACACGTATAAAAAAACCACCATCACAACCTTCAGAACAACGATGCTCAATAAGAGAAGGCATAAGTTGTTCAAGTCGCTCTCTAAAACCATCGATTTTATTGGTAGGTAGCAGCTCTATTTCTTCTAAATCAAGCCGCATCTGAATTAAAGACTTTCTCTTTATACTCCAAATGTTTGGGCCATTTAGAACCTGAATTTTCAATATTTTCATAGACGGTAGATAAATTTATGGATTAGAATGTGTGGTAATATTAAGTAATTTTTTTAATTGAAAAGAATAAAACACCCGCTTTTTCGTTTTTCTGAAATACCGATGTCGAAGCAATTTACTTAAATAATTTGTTATATTTTTTTTACTTTAAATTTTTTTTTAAAATTTTGAAGACATAATTTTGTAAGTTGCTTAGCGGTTTGAATATAAGTGAAATTTATTATCGATAATATCTTCATTTTTATACGTATTGCAAGAGTTTATTAATAAATTTATAGGATGAATATAAAAGGGAAACTAATAATAATAGGAGGGGCATTAGATAAAGGAAGTTTTGCTGAGACTGATTTAGATGAAAATCTGGTAAACAATCTTAACTTTTTTGAAACTGGTATCTTGAGACGTATCATTTTAGAATCAAAACACCAAGAGAAATCTCGGATTGAAGTGATTACGACTGCCTCTAAAATTCCGAAAGAAATTGGTCCGGAATATATTAAAGCATTAGATTATCTGGGTGCCAAAAATACAGCCGTGATGTTTCTTGATAAAAGAGAAATGGCTTCTTCGCCAGAAATATTGGACCGTTTAAAAGTTGCTGACGTAGTAATATTTACGGGTGGAGATCAGCTGAGATTGACGTCAATATTAGGTGGTACAAAATTTCATGATTTACTTCTTGAAAAATATAGAACAGAAGAATTTGTTTATGCAGGTACTTCGGCGGGAGCTGCGGCTGCGTCTAATAATATGATATACCAAGGTAGTAGCTCTGAAGCACTACTTAAGGGAGAGGTGAAAATTACTAGTGGGCTTGGACTAATTGATGATGTAGTAATAGATACGCATTTTGTGCAAAGAGGTCGTATTGGGCGATTGTTTCAATCTGTTGTTGGAAATCCGCGTACTTTAGGGATTGGACTTGGAGAAGATACAGGATTGCTAATAACAAATAATCGCGAGATGACAGCAATTGGATCAGGACTAGTAATTCTGGTAGATGGGCACGAGATTAAAGATACTAACCTTACTCAGGTTGAGCTAGGACAACCAATATCAATTAATCATCTCATTATCCATGTTTTGAGCATCAATGATACTTTCGACCTTAAAACAAATCAAATGACAATCAAATCTTCTCAATATGCTGACAATTTAGAATTGACTGCAGAAGATTTAGAGCAATAATTTAATATTTCTTATGAAAATTATCATTCACGGCGGTTTTTTCTCGGAATCGAATACAAATCACGAAACCAAAGTTGCCAAACAAGAAGCGCTTAGCAGAATCGCCAAAAATTCTTTTGAATATTTAAAAACTCATTCGGCAGTTGAAGCTGTTGTTTATGCAGTTTCACAGTTGGAAGACGACACCCTCTTTAATGCGGGATTAGGTTCGCAGATTCAGAGTGATGGAGTAATAAGGATGAGTGCAGCGCTGATGGATGGTGAAAGTCAGAAGATGAGTGGTGTTATAAATATTGAAAAAGTAAAAAATCCAATCCAAGTAGCGCAGAAATTAATGCCGACCGAGGATCGAATCTTAGGGGAAGGCGGCGCAATACAGTTTGCACGTGATAATGGTTTTGACGAATACTCTACCGAAACGTCAGAAAGACGCGGTGAATTTGAAGCGAAAGTCAAAAGCTCGAAAACGTCAACAGTAGGTTGCGTAGCAATTGACAAAGATGGAAAACTAGCAGTAGGAACATCTACAGGAGGGAAAGGTTTTGAAGTTCCAGGTCGTATTTCAGATTCTGCAACTGTAGCAGGAAATTATGCAAATTCTTTCTGTGGAGTTAGTCTTACCGGAGTAGGGGAAGATATTGTTAGCAATGCCACAGCTGCAAAAATCGTTACGAGAGTAACAGACGGAATGAATTTAAAGCAAGCTTTTGATAAAACTTTTGCCGAACTAAAACCTTATGATGGATTTGCTGGAGCGATAGCAATTGACAAAGATGGAAATATTTACCATCAAGATTCGCATCCATCGATGGTTTTTGCGAGTTATGATGGAGAAACAATCGAAGTTTTCGAATAAAAAAAAGATTTTAAAAAATGATATATAATCCCAATTGCTGCAGCTGTTGGGATTTTTTGTTTTGTCAGTAATTCTAACTCACTCTTTAATAAAGCTCAATGTGCTGACATTTTTAATTATCGGTCGGGGAAAATCAACTTCAACATTTCGACTATAGCGTCGGCATTCCATTCCCCTCCTCCGGAGGGGTGCGCGAAGGGCGGGGTGGTTGATGTAGTTGAAAATCTACAACTAGATTCTAAGTCAATTAATCCAAAAGTGACTCAAAAAAAAACCATCTCTTTCGAGATGGTTTTTAGAAGTAAGTAAGTCCAAATGTTGTTTTACAAACGTTTATTTTACTTTATTAAGTACAGCTTTAAAAGCTTCTGGGTGATTCATTGCTAAATCTGCAAGAACTTTACGATTCAATTCGATACCGTTAGTT
>JBBSQV010000079.1:0-12364 GCA_038243675.1 Flavobacteriales bacterium | reverse complement strand
TATACCAAAGGAACTTGGGAGTTGAAGAATGATTTTATGGCAGGGCCATTTATAAATTATGCTATAGAAGACCCTATAAATAAACGCTTGATAATTGTAGAAGGGTTTTGCTATGCGCCTTCAAAAAACAAACGTGATCTAGTGCACGAATTGCGTGCGATAATTGAAACAATAAAATTTTTGTAATGAAAGAATCCGTTGATTGGCAAATTAAGCGTTTTAACGAGCTTTCGTTAGATCAACTATATCAAATTATGGCGTTGCGCAATGAGGTCTTTGTGGTGGAGCAAAACTGTCCTTATCAAGATTTGGATAACAAAGATCAAGTCGCAGTGCACGTTTGTGGATTTTATAATGAAAAATTAGTAGCCTACTCGCGACTTTTTGATGCAGGAATGTATTTTAAAGATCCAGCGATCGGGAGAGTAATTGTGAGTATGGATGCCAGAAGTTGGAAAATTGGTCACGATCTGATGCATAATTCGATTGCAGCAGTCGCTAAAATTTATGGCAGCGATTCCATCACAATATCAGCTCAAGTATATTTATTGAAATTTTATCAGCAACACGGATTTGTCCAAGTAGGCGAGGAGTATTTGGAAGATGATATTCCTCATATAGAAATGCAGCGAAACTGAGTCGATATATCCACAGGATCTCGTAAAAGGTTATTCACTTCTGCAAATGCAGTCTGCTCTAAACAATTCACATACTGCGACGGCTTTTTATGATAAGCTATTTAGTAATTATAATAACAGTACCGAACAACATCTTAATACTTTGAAAGATTATGCAAACACAATTATCAGCACTTTATAGATATATTGTATTATGTACGGTTTTCTTATTTTTAGCTTGCGATCCTGATGACGGAAGGGAAACTCCCAGATTCGAATATGATGTCGCGATAAAGAACGATTCGAATGAAGCATTTACCATTTATGGCTATAGGACAAAAGACTTGAGCACTGGTCAAACATTAGAAGAGCCTCAACTTAAGCACAGTTTAACATTAGCAAGTGGTGCGTTTGATGAAATTCAGCAAGTAGTCCTTCCGGCACCCATTGATTTAGGTGAATTTATTTATCCAGGTTTCGAAAATAATATCGATTCTGTGGTTGTAAAATTTAATAACACTAATAGAGGATACTATGTAAAAATTGTTTCTGAACAGGTGATGACCGAAAATTGGATTTCTAACAAATCCTCCATCTTAAATTTAAATATTGAGGATTTGGAGCAGGTTGATAATTTATTTTATTATAGAATTTCTCAAGAAGATGCAGAGAGTGCGTATGAACTGTGATGGCACACTATTGTCTAAGTGGAACCGTCTCGATATCAATTTTAGTTTTTGGTAATTACCAATTCCACTCTTCGGTCGTATTCCACACTTTTACCTAATGGTACTGTGTTTCCGTAGCCTTTGAAGGTCATTCTACTTTTGTCAATTTTCTTAAAAACAAGATATTTATAAACTGATTCGGCACGATTGTGTGACAACTGTCGTTTGCGCGTATCCTTATCAATTGCCTCTTTTTGGTAGGGTGCGACGCAGCAGACGTGTCCTTGAATTTCAAATTGCAATTTTTTATTTCGAAATAAAACTCTAGCAATCTTATCTAATTCGGTTTTAGATTTAAATGTCAACTTACTACTACCGCGCGGAAATAGTAAATTCTCTAAGTAAATGTGATCTCCAACCACGTGTTTTACGCCAAGAGTTGTAAAGAAACCTGGCAGAATAATTTTCGGAAGTTCTTTTAAATTTAAAACAACATCCACACGTCTATTTTTTGAACGTACTTCTGGCAGATTTTCTACAATATCATCGTCAATCAAGATTCGACCTTTACCTTCAATTGTTACAATGATTTTTTGTTTAATTCCATCGTTTATCAACTCTTCCTGAATTGCGTTTGCACGATTTGTAGAAAGCTTAAAGTTATAAGCATCCTTTCCGATGTCATCAGTATAACCAAATATTTCGATTGACTCAATTCTGGTCGAGTCGCTAGTTTTTATAAATGCAATTAAATCTTCTTTTTGTTTTTCGCTTAAGCTAAATTTATCAAATGGAAAGTAAACAGAATGCACAACTTCCTCTTGTGAGAAGGCTGTAGATACAAAAAGCAGAAGCAATATTTGAAGAAAAAGTCTACGCATTAATTTAGATATTTTTTATATTCTGCTGAATTATTAAGCAAGGCTGTTGAACGTTTTATTTCAGGATTATTCTTTATATAGTACTCATATAGACCTTCTTTGTACTGATATCTTTTTATCAATTCATCGCGAAGCAAGGTTTTAATCTGTGGACTGCTTTTGTCGAGAAGTACAGTTTCACTTTTTTCTAAAGCAGTTAATAACTGTTGATACGCCTGCATAATTCCGTCGTCAATTTTTTCTTTTTTGGCTGCAGCCAAAGTTTCCTTGAGTGCTAATTCAGTTTCGGTGTCAAAGGTAAATTTTTCTCGTTTTAAAAATTGTTTGAAACTCGAAAAGTCTGCGTCTGAAATAGTAGGGATTTTAGTTCCCATATTTGGATTTTTATAATAGTATTCAGTCGCAAAGTCGAAGATTCCATTATTTTTCACCAATGATTCGACAATCGCGCTGTGTTTTGTTTCGTCCATTTCAAGATCTGGAGAAACGCCGCCGCCATCATAAACTGCGCGGCCTTTACGAGTTTTGAATTCGTTATATTTTGCGGCATCAGTTCTAATAGCTTTTCCGTCTTTGTCTTTGTGAAGATAATCCAATGCTTGAATACAACGTCCAGAAGGCGTGTAGTAGCGCGAAATCGTAATTTTGAGTTGAGTGCCGTA
This sequence comes from Flavobacteriales bacterium, assembly GCA_038243675.1. GTDB lineage: Bacteria > Bacteroidota > Bacteroidia > Flavobacteriales > Flavobacteriaceae > Flavobacterium. The sequence continues at coordinate 9,536 of JBBSQV010000079.1, read as the reverse complement.
AGTAAGATCTACAGGGCGCTGAACCAGTCCTTTTCCAAAACTTCTACTTCCCACCACAACAGCTCTGTCCAAATCTTGCAATGCTCCAGCAACAATCTCCGATGCAGATGCACTTTTTCCGTTGACCAAAACTACCAATGGAATCGTGGTATCCACAGGATCGCGAGTCGTCATATACGTATTATTATGCTTCTTGATTTTAGATTTTGTTGTAACAATAACTTCTCCCTTCGGTACAAATAGATTGCAAATGTTGACTGCTTCGTTTAGCAGTCCACCAGGATTATCGCGTAGATCAAGGATAATTTGGGTTGCACCGCTTGCTTTTAAACTTTCTAATGCCGCCTTAGTTTCGGTGGTAGCCTTGACATTAAACTGTGAAAGAACTATGTATCCAGTTTTACTATCAGACATTCCGAAAAAAGGAACGGCCTGTAGTGCAACTTCATTTAGCGTAAGCTCTGTCTTTAAAGTTTTTCCCTGACGCAAATAGGTCATCTCAATCTTCGCGTTCTTGGCACCTTTTAGCAATTGGCCAACATCTTCTTTAAAATCAGAAAGATTGACATCTCCAATTTTGATTATCTCGTCGCCGGCTTTAAGTCCAGCTTTGTCTGCTGGATAATCTTTGTACGGCTCCACAATTGTAAGCTTGCCTTCTTTTCTGTTGATAATTGCGCCAATTCCTGTGTATTCTCCAGTACTGTTTATCTTGAATTTCACAACATCTTGCTCGTTAAAATAGACGGTATAAGGATCAAGATCTGCAAGCATTCCCTTAATTGCCTTGTCCATAATTGCAGCCGGATTGATCTCGTCCACATAGTTCATATTCACTTCCTTGAACAAGGTTGTGAAGATTTCTATCTGTTTTGCGACTTCAAATAAATTATCTTGAAAACTCGCGCCAACGTATAATAGTCCTGAAGCAACTACGGGAAGGATGTATCTTTTTTTAAAAACTGAAAGCATATTTTTATCTTTTTTAGCAGTATTCTGCGCATTCTTTTTCGAAGCTCTAATGTATAATTTATTGACCACATATGAAATACGCAAATCAACGGAAGATTTTACCTCGATTATCTTCCAAAAAAATAGCTGCTACTTCTAAATAAAAGTAACAGCTATCTGCTATTGTGGATTGTTTACTTTGGCAACGAACTTTTCAAAGAGCTGAATTGTCTTTTCATTTATTTCTTCGTAAGTTAATCTGTCTTTTGTTTGGTACAGTAGCATTAAAGCGTATTTTCCTGAAATTCTATCAAGAATCAAATGCTTGTTGAGTCTGTAGTTTTCTCTCAAAACGCGCTTGAAATAATTACGGTCTACGGCTTTTTTAAAATGCTTTTTCGAAACTGATACTGCTACTTGCAGTTCAGCTTTCGCTAATGGACTATCTTCTACTTCCAACTTTTTAAACGCTAATCGCAGCGGATATTTCGCAACCGATTGCCGCTCTATAAATAAAGCTTCAATCAGTTTCTTTGACTTTAATTTTTCTTCTTTGCCGTAGCTAAATTCCATCCGGATTATTTGCTTTTTGTGTTTGAATAAATATTGTCTTCAAGATTAATATCTGCCATCAAACCACTCGGATCTAATACTATCTGCGCAATTTCCTTAAGCGGTTTATCTATTTTGAAAGTATAATCTGGATCAGCCCAAGTCCATTCTGTCAAAACTGTTCTTTTAATGCTTTGATATGGATTCTCTTTTGAAAAATACATCATTCGCAAAGGAACGTAAAAAGTTTCAGTAGTACCATCAGCGTACTGTACTAAAATGTCTAGCGGCATTGGCATTTGGCCTTTTCGCTGTAGCGAAATTTCCGAAGCGCCATCTTTTGCTGTTACCGAAGCAATTGAATAATCGATGCTGTTTGTTGTCCGAGTCCAATCTGTTAAATACCAACCTAAGTGTGCTCCAGAAACCTTTTCGGCAGTACGAATTAGATCATTTGGCGTTGGATGCTTAAATTGAAATTCTTTGTAAAACTGTTGCAATGTTCCAACAAGATTCTCAAAACCGATTAAGTAAATAAGTTGTGATAAAAAGATGCTTCCTTTATGGTAGCTCGCGATACTGTACGATCTGTTGACATCATATCTATCCGCGTGCGTTCCCTGAGATTGTTCTTTTCCTGAATTCACCAATGATCTGTAACCGTTATATGAACCTTCAAAAGGATTGTTTGCATTGGTTTTATTTACAATGTTCATTGCAAAATCTTCGATGAAAGTCGTGAAACCTTCGTCCATCCAGCTATGAGCTGTTTCATTTGAAGCTAAAACTCCCTGAAACCAAGCGTGCGCCATTTCGTGCGCAGTCACTCCCAATAAACCTTCCATAGTTCCACCACCCAAAATAAGAGTACACATTGCATACTCCATTCCTCCGTCGCCACCCTGAATAATCGAATATTGCTTGTAAGGATATTTGCCAACAAGCTGATTATAGATACTTAAAAGTTCAACCGCTTTAGGTTGAAGATTTTTCCAATTCTGAAGTATTTTCGAATCATTTTTATACAAGAAGTGCAAAGTCGTTCCGCTTTCAGTTTCTACTTTATCATGGATATAATCTGGATCAGCAGCCCAAGTAAAGTCGTGAACCATTGGCGCTACAAAATGCCAAGTAAGTGTTTTTGAATTTTTCGGACGTTTCATTTTTACACCTACATCTTCATAACCAAAACCAACTTCATTATTGTTTTGAATATAACCTGTACCACCAAGAATATAATTTTTATCAATCGTGATACTTACATCATAATTTCCCCAAACACCGTGAAACTCTCTTCCGATATAAGGATCTGCGTGCCATCCTTCAAAATCATATTCGGCCATTTTCGGATACCATTGCGCCATCGAGAGTGCAACCCCTTCGCTATTATTTCTGCCAGTACGACGAATTTGAACGGGTATTTGACCGTCAAATTCCATCTCAAGAGTTGTTTTTGCATTTGGCATTAATGGTTTTGCCAATGTCACTTCTAGTATAGTTCCGTGTTCAGAAGTTACAACTGCAGCACCATCTTGTTTAAGATTCTTGATTTTCAGGTAGCCAATTTCATTAGGCATCAAATGTTTTATTTTGCTTTCGTAATTCTTTTTCCCATCTGCAGCAGTAGTAGTTGTGACCATACGTCTGTCTGGATCTGAGATATTTCGCAGACGCATATCCATTTCGCTTCGGGGCTGAAAAGCATTTAGATACAAATGATAATAAACTTTATAAAGCGTGTCTGGAGAATTATTTGTGTAAACAAGCTCTTGATTTCCGGTATATTGATATTTCTTTGCATCCACATTCACATTCATTTTATAATCGACATGCTGCTGCCAATAGCCAGCATTTTGAGCAGAAACAAAAGAAGTTGCAATCAGAAATAGTGCAGCTGTAAAAAGGTTTTTCATAGTGGTTATAAATTTAAAAAAAAGCGGAAGTCTCAAGAGATTTCCGCTTTCAATATATAAAGCTAATAGATTATTTTGCCATTTTTTCTGCCATCAACAGTGCATTGTAAGCATTAACGATTTTACCTGATCTTGATGCTTTTGATAAAGGCATTACTTCTGCGGTTTTTCCAAATTTCACTTCCATTGGTATGGCAATTCCAGAATCCATCAAAATTTGTTTTACTTGTTTAGCGCTTAGAGATGGGTAGTAAGATCTGATCAAAGCAGCAACTCCTGCAACATTTGGAGATGCCATAGATGTTCCTTGCTCATACTTGTATTTATCAAAAGGAACAGTTGCGTAAATTTCCATTCCTGGAGCAAATACGTCAACGTTTATAGCACCGTAGTTAGAAAAAGGAGCCACAAGATCTGTAGAGTATAAATTGTTAAGCGCACCTATAGTAATTACGTTATCCGCAAATTCTCCTGATCCAGAGGTAGCATCATTTGGATAATTATGGTTTTCTGGTTTGTCAATATCGTGACCGTCATTTCCTGCTGCGTGTACAAACAATACATCTTTTGAAGCTGCATATTTAATTGCGTCGTCAACCCATTGTTTGTTCGGAGAATAGCTTTTTCCAAAACTTCCGTTGATAATTTTCGCACCATTATCGGCAGCGTAGCGAATTGCTAAAGCGATATCTTTGTCGTACTCATCTCCATCTGGAACGGCGCGAAGTGCCATAATCTTAACATTAGTGGCAACTCCATCACCTCCTAGATTGTTATTACGAACTTGTGCAATAATTCCCGCTACGTGAGTACCGTGAAGTGCATCTTTTTTGTCTGGGCCGGCAACATTGTTATCACCATATTTTGTATCAGTAATGTCATTTACATTGTCACCAACAATTTTACGCCCGTCAAATTCCAAATTTAAATTATAGTTCAAGCTCGAATAGACATAATCTTTATATCCTTCAATTTCTTCCTTGTAAGATGGACCTGCTTGAGTAAGAATACTCATCATGACTTGTTTTGCTTGTCCTACACTTGAATCTGTTGTTACTATTTTCTGAACATCCTCAAGAGTGTAATCTTCTTTTTTCAAATGCTCAGCAATAGTTTTGTCAGCATTTAAGATAAAGTCCACTTGCTGTTTACCAGACATCGCTTCTTGCTTCTTCTTGTCATAATCTGCAAGTGCACGTTTGTAAGTCGCCGATCCGTCATCACCTTTTTTGATGATACGAGTCATTTCTAAGTTTTCTTGAGTTGCGTCACCAAGGAAATTCCATCCGTGAATATCATCGATATAACCATTGTTGTCATCGTCAATTCCGTTCCCGGGAATTTCTTTTGCATTAGTCCAAACATTTGCTTTTAAATCTTCGTGAACTATGTCAACTCCTGAATCAATTACTCCAACAATAACAGTTGTGCTCTTTTTGTCTTTTAACAAAAGCTCGTACGCTTTATCTACACTCATTCCAGGAATACTATCTTTAAGTAAATCTAAATGACTCCAACGTTTAAGATCATTTTCTGAAATGGCAGTTTTCTTAGCTACGATTCCAGTATTGTCCACCGTTTGATAAAGTGGCGCTTTTTGTGTTGTACAGTTGCTAAGCAACAAGGTAGCCATCGTGGCTAACGTAAATGTTTGTATTAATCTCATTGTTTGATTTTTATGATGCGTTATGCAAATATGTGTCGAAAATAATTTTTATTGTTACAATATCTTAGCGATTAACTTTATCTTAGGATTTCGTCGCAAGTATAAACGTCCTTGAGTCGAACTCCTCGGTCGGTTTCTTCAACTGTGATTATCTCATTATGAGCGTCGTGTTCAAGAAAGAGATAATAATTATTAGCTGCAGCTTCCTTTAAGAATTTCTCTTTTTCTGGAAGTGTAAGTAAAGGTCTTGTGTCATAACCCATCACGTATGGCAACGGAATATGCCCAGCGGTCGGCAGTAAATCTGCCATATAATAAATGGTTTTATCTTTATACTGAATTTTTGGTAGCATCATTTTCTCTGTATGACCATCCACATAGAAAATTCCGAAGTTTAATTCGTCCGAAAATCCATAATCACCTTCTGGTCTTTTTACAAATTCTAATTGACCGCTTTCCTGGATCGGTAAAATATTTTCTTTCAAAAACGAAGCTTTTTCACGTGGATTTGGTTTTGTCGCCCATTCCCAATGATTTTCGTTACTCCAAAACTTTGCATTTTTAAAAGCGGGTTCGTAGCCAGTTTTATCTTTATTCCATTGAATACTTCCGCCGCAATGATCAAAATGAAGGTGTGTTTGAAAAACGTCGGTAATATCATCACGCGAGAAACCATATTTTGCAAGCGATTTATCTATAGTATGCGATCCCCACAAGGAGTAATAACCAAAGAATTTCTCTGATTGTTTATCACCCATTCCTGTATCGATCAAAATCAGTCTTTTTCCGTCTTCAATTAAGAGACACCTCGCAGCAATATCTATTAGATTATTAGAATCTGAAGGATTGGTTTTGTTCCAAATTGTTTTGGGCACAACGCCAAACATTGCTCCTCCGTCCAACTTAAAATTGCCACTTTCTATAGGATATAATTTCATAATTAGCTGTTTTCAAAAATAATCCTGCAAAATAAGAAATTTTGAGCGGTTCTGATAGATATTTTTTATAATCCTATTAGTTATAAAAATCCTATCATAGCATTAAAAGTAGTTTGATTTTGTATCTTTGTGCTTAATTTAGACAAAATAAAGATAACAAATGATAAAGGTTTCTGAAACAGCAAAAACACGGATCATCAATTTGATGAGGGATGATGGTTTTGATTCCAGTCAAGATTATGTGCGAGTAGGAGTAAAAAGTGGCGGTTGCTCTGGACTTTCTTACGAACTTACTTTTGACAAAAACATAAATGATAGCGATAAAGTATTTAAAGATAACGATATACAAATCGCAGTAGAGAAAAAAAGTTTTCTATACTTAGCCGGTACAATCTTAGAATTCTCAGGTGGTCTTAACGGAAAAGGATTTGTTTTTAATAATCCAAACGCAAATAGAACTTGCGGTTGTGGGGAGAGTTTTTCTCTATAAATTGAAGGATTAAAAGATTGAAAAATTTAAAGATTTGTGGATAACGGAAATTGCAGATTATGACAAAATCATTTGAAGAATTTGAAGTCCACAAAAAAGGAGTTTTGCTAACAAAACAAATTTTTGATTTATTAAATAAATCTTCAATCAAGAAAGAGTTCAGTTTTAAAGATCAGATTAAGAGAGCGGTAATTTCGATTACGAATATAGCTGAAGGATCTGAATATAATAACAACAAACAATTTGTAAGATATTTGAAATTCGCAAAAGGCAGTTGCGCAGAAGTTAGAAATATGTTGATTTTAGCGAGAGAATTGAATTTCCTTTCTCATGATGAAGTTCAAGAGAGTTTAATTTTAAGCATCGAAATTTCGACTAACATTTCAAATTTCATCAAGTATTTGAATTCTAATTTAGAAAAAAAATAATGATTTTAGTTTTTAAAGAGTAGAGCAAACTTTAAATATTTCGATCTCAAAATAAGAATTGATTTTAATCTTTAGGGAATTTTTAAATCTTTAAATTTTTAAATCTTTAAATCACAGTAAATGTCAAAATACACAGAAGACGACTTAAAAGTCGAACTGGAAAATAAAGAATATGAGTACGGGTTTTTTACCGATATAGAATCTGAAACTTTTCCAGTAGGATTGAATGAAGATGTCGTTCGGGCAATTTCCCAAAAGAAAGAAGAGCCTGAATGGATGACAGAATGGCGACTTGAAGCGTATCGAGGATGGTTGGAAATGGAAGAGCCAGAATGGGCAAACGTTCATTACACGAAACCAGATTTTCAAGCAATTTCGTATTACTCTGCGCCAGTTACACAGGCAAAATATGCAAGTCTTGATGAGGTAGATCCAGAGTTATTGGCAACCTTCAAAAAACTTGGAATTTCTCTTGATGAGCAAAAAGCACTTTCGGGTGTTGCAATGGATATTGTAATCGACTCTGTTTCGGTAGCAACATCATTTAAGTCTAGCTTATCTGAAAAAGGTATTATTTTCTGTTCTATTTCCGAAGCAATTCGTGAACATCCTGAATTAGTTCGCAAATATCTAGGAACTGTTGTACCGCAAAAAGATAATTTCTATGCAGCTTTAAATTCAGCAGTTTTCTCTGATGGATCTTTCTGCTATATTCCAAAAGGTGTAAAATGCCCGATGGAACTTTCTACCTATTTCCGAATCAATCAAGGTGGTACAGGACAGTTTGAAAGAACACTTCTTATCGCAGATGAAGGAAGTTACGTTTCTTACCTAGAAGGTTGTACTGCACCGTCAAGAGATGAAAATCAATTGCACGCTGCGGTAGTTGAGCTTATTTCACTTGACAATGCCGAAATTAAATATTCTACTGTTCAAAACTGGTATCCTGGAAACAGCGAAGGTAAAGGTGGTGTTTTCAACTTTGTAACCAAACGTGCTATTTGCGAAACTGGAGCAAAAGTTTCGTGGACACAAGTAGAAACAGGATCTGCAGTAACCTGGAAATATCCGTCTTGTATCTTAAAAGGAGATAACTCAGTAGGCGAATTTTATTCCATTGCTGTAACCAACAATTTTCAACAAGCAGATACAGGTACAAAAATGATTCACATTGGGAAGAATACAAAATCTACCATTATATCTAAAGGAATTTCTGCAGGACAATCTCAAAATAGTTACCGTGGACTTGTGCGAATAGGAGCTGGAGCGGAAAACGCTCGTAACTTCTCTCAATGTGATTCATTATTGATGGGTAACAATTGTGGAGCGCATACTTTCCCTTATATCGAAAGTAAAAATCCATCTGCCAAAGTTGAGCACGAAGCAACAACAAGTAAAATTGGAGAAGATCAAGTATTTTATTGCAATCAACGCGGAATTCCTACAGAGAAAGCAATTGCATTGATTGTAAACGGTTTTAGCAAGGATGTACTTAACAAACTTCCGATGGAGTTTGCTGTAGAAGCTCAAAAATTACTAGAAATTTCATTGGAAGGTTCAGTAGGATAAGCAATTGCTTAATGCTCGTATCAACCGAAAAATATAATATATCATATAATAAGACACTATGTTATCAATAAAAAATTTACACGCTGCTGTAGACGGAAAGGAAATATTAAAAGGATTAAATCTAGAAGTTAAAGCAGGAGAAGTTCACGCTATAATGGGCCCAAACGGTTCTGGAAAAAGTACGTTGGCATCTGTTATTGCTGGTAATGATTATTTCGATGTTTCTGAAGGACAAGTAATTCTTGATGGCGAAGATCTTGCAGATTTGGCTCCAGAAGAACGCGCTCACAAAGGAATTTTTCTTTCTTTCCAATATCCTGTAGAAATTCCTGGAGTATCGGTTACAAACTTTATTCGTACAGCTATCAACGAAACTAGAAAAGCAAGAAAACAGGATGAAATGCCTGCAAAAGATATGCTGAAATTGATTCGTGAAAAATCTGAATTATTGGAAATTGATCGTAAATTTCTTTCTCGTTCTCTTAACCAAGGCTTCTCAGGTGGAGAGAAAAAACGTAATGAAATTTTCCAAATGGCAATGCTTGAGCCTAAAGTTGCAATTCTTGATGAGACCGATTCAGGTCTTGACATTGATGCACTTCGCATCGTTGCAAATGGCGTTAATAAACTAAAAAGTGATAAAAATGCTGTAATCCTTATTACACACTACCAAAGATTGTTAGATTATATTGTTCCAGACTTCGTACACGTTCTACTTGATGGTAAGATTGTAAAATCTGGCGGAAAAGAATTAGCGCATCAGCTAGAAGAAAAAGGATACGACTGGATCAAAGCAGAAAACTAGTCTGACTTTTCGATACTAGTTTTTAAAAATTAATATGAAAAAGCTGCCTCCAAATGCAATTGAGAATCTCAATTATTATTTCGGTAGCAACTTTAAGAATTATACAAAATGGAATTAAAAGAAAAATTAATATCATCTCATATTGCCTTTGAAGAACGCGTAAATGTAGATACTGAACTTCACGATATCAGGACTGCAGCGCTCAAAAACTTCGAAGAAAAAGG
>JBBSQV010000078.1:0-12715 GCA_038243675.1 Flavobacteriales bacterium | reverse complement strand
TTTTCAACAGTATCAATGATGCATCTGTTGTGACGATGATTTTTCGAGTCGCATCTTATACTTATGGACCACTTCTGGGACTTTACAGCTTTGGAATATTTATAAAAAATCGCGTAGTTGTGGACAAACTTGTTCCGTATATCTGTTTGCTTTCTCCCGCTCTTACGTATCTATTATATGAAAATTCGGCAACTGTGTTCGGCGGATATGTTTTTGATAATGAATTAATCATCGTCAATGGACTCATCACATTCTTAGGATTATTGGTGATTTCAAAAAAAGGAGTTCAGACGACCGAGAGAGTATATTAAAAGAAAAAAGAAATTCAGATAGTCTCAAGTATTTATTAAAACAAAAAACGACCTCATCAAGGTCGTTTTTTGGTTCTGCGCAGTAGTTTTTTAGTACTGACCAGTAGACAGCATTACAAGCGTACAAGCAACTTCTACCTCAATATTATTCAGCTTTAGCAACTCATAAAAAGCTGAATTTTCTGTTCCAGGATTAAAAATTACCCTTTTCGGAGCAAGGTCGATGATATAATTATAATATTCTTTTTGTCTCGCTGGATTTAAATAAAGCGTAACAGTATTAATATTTGTAAAAGGAACTTGCTTGGTCTGAACTTTTACTCCTTCAACTTCCACTTCTTTCAACCCGATTGCTACAACAGAGTGTCCAAACTGAAGAAGTTTCTTGATTGCCATATTAGAATATCGAGCCGTGTTAGACGAGGCACCTAATACTAAAGTTTTTTTATTTTTCATATTTTGTGATTTTTCATTTAATACAAAAGTAACGGAAATTTTACATCTGAATTGGTTAAAATTTTTATCTTTAAAATTAATAAAACTAGACATATAGATTCTACCTTTGCCGAGATTTTATTTTACGGGTTTTAAACCTCAAAAACGCTTAATCCTTTTATGGAACTTTTTATTTATCTCTTTGCCGCACTATTTTCAGTTATAAATCCCATCGGGACGGCGCCTATTTTTGTGGCACTAACCCAAAATGATAGCAAGAAAGAACGCAGCCGAATTTCTCTTTGGACAGCAATCAACGTATTTATCATCCTTATCGTATCCTATTTTATAGGACAATATGTACTAGGATTTTTCGGAATTAGTCTTGACGCGCTTCGAATTGCGGGTGGTCTTATTATCGTGAATTCAGGATTTTCTTTACTTTCAGGAAAAATCACAAAGCATCGAGGTATCGACAAAAAGACCGAAAATGAAGCTCAAAAACGAAATGATATTGCGCTGTCCCCATTGGCAATTCCCATGTTGGCTGGTCCTGGCTCTATCTCACTTCTAATTGCGTTTTATCAAGAACATCATGCAACTATCGATATGGTTGTGGCAGTTTCGGCTATTTTGGGTGTTGCAATAAGCATCTTTATCATACTTGGATCTGCACATTATTTAGTCAAAATACTAGGATCTTCAGGTATCGTCGCAATTAGTAAAATTGTAGGTTTTATCGTGATCGCTATCGGTATTCAGTATATTGTAGGTGCAATTGTCAATATTATTCAGAGTAATATTTTGAGATAATTCAGTTTTTTTTCGCTTTCGCTAAAATTATTCGGCTTAATTAAAATAATTGTTTCGAAGGAATTTAGAACATTGTTGCAATTAATAATTTTGGTTTTTGCCTTTTTCGAAACAGTAGCATTTAAATTCCATTAGGAACAAATCATCGTAAAATTGTCATTTCGATATAGGAGTCGAGCAACGCTGACAAGCGAAGCAATTCACATAATACTTGTCTATCCCCAAGTGTTTATCGCAACAAACTCTCAACTAGCCCGCCCTACTTCAACCGAAGACAAATTAAAACCCTGCGCCATCCAAATCTTGAGCAGCCTGTATATATTCGGCGAAAGCCAAAAAAGATTCCGAAGCAGTAATTATCAACTGCGCTTAAGACCGCATTACTAGCAACGGGAATTTCACACTATGTCTCATATAAAGCAAAAACCACTTTTAGAAATTCTAAAAGTGGTTTTTTATAATGTCAGTTTTTCTCGACAGCTTAAATCGCTCGAAAAACCTCAAAAATTTATTCTTCTTCTAATTCCTCTTCTAATGGTAAGAAAATCTCTGCCATCATACATCGAGCGCTTCCACCGCCACAAGATTCAATTGTATCAAGGCTTGAGTGGATAATATCGGCATGTGCAGATAGTTTCGATATTTGATCTTCAGTAAGACTGTTATAAGCTGCAGAGCTCATAATGATATATCTTTTGTCATCAGTACCTTTTACCTCTAGCATATTTCCCGCGAAGCTATTAACCTGATCTTCGGTAATAAGAATAACTTCTTTATTATTGTCTTTCAGATTCTGAATAACATTTTTACGTTCAGCTTTGTCATCGATACAATCTGCACAAAGCACTGCAAAAGTTTCACCAAGACACATCATAACATTTGTATGATAAATTAACTTGCGTTCGTCTCCAACGTTATGGAATGCTTCAAAAATTACTGGAGCATAATCAAAATCTTCACAGAATTCGATAAAAAGCTCTTCGTCAGCTCTAGGAGAAAGTGCACAATATGCTTTTCCGTTTGCACGATCTAGCAGCATACTTCCAGTACCTTCAAGAAAATAACCATCATCTTCGGCAGAAGAATAATCTACGATATTTTCTATCAAGAAACCTTGATCTTCCAGAGTGTCCAAAATTTCCTCACGTCTCTCTCTCCTTCTGTTTTCGGCAAACATTGGATAAAGTGCTACATCACTGTTTTGGTGGAAGGAAATCCAGTTGTTAGGAAAAATACTGTCCGGCGTATCTGGATTCATAGTATCATTTACTACAACCACATTTACTCCTACTGCACGAAGCTTTTCTACAAACGTATCAAACTCTTCCTGCGCCTTAGCATTGACGTTTTCTGGCGAAAGATTTTCAATCACCTTTTGGTAATAATTGTTTACCACCGTCTGCTCATTCATCCGAAAAGAAACCGGACGAATCATCAAAATTGAATTTGTTGTTTGTTTCATAATCATTAAAATTTATTCTCTTATTAACGGAAGTGTTGAACATCTTAGCAGTCCTTCCTGCTTAGCAATCTCTGCGTATGGAACGGTTTCTACCGTAAAATTATTTTCTTTTAACCATGTATTTAATCTTGAAAAATTGCGTTCTGTCACTACCACTGTCGGTGTAATTGAAAATACATTCGAATACATATTATACATTTCATCTGCTGTAATATGAAATAAATTTTCTTTACCAAATAGCTCTACAAGATACTGATAATCTTTTTCGTCTCTAAAGCCTTCTTTAAAAATAATTGCTTTATCTAAACCAACTGGCTGAAAGCAGCAGTCCAAGTGAAGCGCATTTCCTTTAGGATCTAAAAACGATTTTACCAAGTCAAATTCCTTTATGATTTTTTCTGGAAAAAGTTCTTTTATAAAAGTTACTCCATGCATATTGGTACGTGCAGTTTTTATTTTACTATAATCTTCACCTTTATAGGTACCTATAAAAACATAGTTTTTCCAAAGCATAACGTCGCCACCTTCAATATGTACTTTCTCTGGCGGAACAATCACTTTATTTGGATTCATCATATCAACAATACACTGAATCGCTGGAAATTCTTTTTCGCGTTCAGGTAAGATATTAGCTCGAATAAAATAGTCATCAATAACAAAAGCAATGTCTCTAGTAAAAATTTGATTTTCGTCTTCAACAACTGTAGGTCTGTAAACAGTGACGCCATATTTTAAGAAAACGGCATGTAACGCTTCCATTTCTGCGACCATATCCTCTTCTATTGGATATGTCCCTGCTGTAATATGTTGCAATGACTTTGGGTCATAGGCATCTTGTGCCAACGGTGTAGGTCCATTGCTCACAGCTGTACCTAAAATCACAGCTTTTAAAGTTGAAGTTTCATTTTGAATATTTAATTCTAACATAGTAAAAGGTTTGGCTAATTATTAAGGTAAAAAAGCTCCTCTATATTGAGAAGCTTTTTTTATAGTTATGGCTTTTGCCAAAGTTATTAACGTTCATCCATCGGTTTAAAGTCTCTAAGAGCATATCCAGTATAGATTTGTCTTGGTCTTCCGATAGGTTCTTTATTGATGCGCATTTCTTTCCACTGAGCAATCCATCCTGGCAGACGTCCGATTGCGAAGAGTACTGTAAACATTTCCGTAGGTATACCCATTGCGCGGTAGATAATACCCGAATAGAAATCTACGTTTGGATATAATTTTCTTGATACAAAATAGTCATCAACAAGTGCTGCAGCTTCCAGTTTTTTGGCAATTTGCAAAATTGGATCATCCACGCCTAAAGTTGCAAGAACTTCATCTGCTGCTTTTTTGATAATTTTCGCACGTGGATCAAAATTTTTGTAGACACGGTGTCCAAAGCCCATCAGGCGGAACGGGTCGTTTCTATCTTTTGCTTTGGCCATATATTTGTCAGCATCACCTCCGTTTGCCTGAATTTCTTCTAGCATCTCAAGTACTGCTTGATTTGCACCTCCGTGGAGTGGTCCCCAAAGTGCAGAAACACCCGCAGAAATAGAAGCAAATAATCCAGCGTGTGACGATCCAACCATACGTACGGTAGATGTAGAACAGTTCTGCTCGTGATCTCCATGTAAGATAAATAATTTATTTAACGCATCTACTACAGCTGGGTCTGGAGTGTAAGGCCCCGTAGGAAGTTCAAACATCAAGTGCATGAAATTTTCTACATATCCTTTTGTATTATCGTAATAGTTGAGTGGATATCCCATTGATTTACGGTAGGTATAAGTAGCAATAACAAGGAATTTACCCATTGTTTTACAAACTGCATTATACATTTCAATCTCATTCTCAACATTAACAGGTTTTGGGTTAAATGCTGTAAGAGCAGATGTCAAAGAAGCCAAGATCCCCATTGGGTGGGCAGTTCTTGGAAAACCTTCAACAATTTTCTTCATCTCTTCATTAACCAATGTATGTTTGCGAATGTCCGTTTCAAATTGTTCTAGTTCTTCAGCTGTCGGAAGTTCTCCGAAAACTAGTAAAAAAGCAACTTCAAGAAAGTTTGCTTTGCCAGCAAGATCCTCGATGCTATAACCACGGTAACGTAGAATTCCTTCCTCACCGTCTAGAAATGTAATGTCACTTTTGCAAGAACCCGAATTCTTATAACCTGGATCCATCGTAATGTATCCTGTTTCACTTCTAAGTTTTTCTATATCGATGGCTACTTCGTCCTCGGTTCCAATAATTACTGGAAATTCATACTTTTTTCCGTCGATCTCTAATGTTGCGATTTTTGACATAATATATAGGGAAATTTGTTTTGTGAATTTATTATCTGAACAAATCTAAGGAAAATAGTATTAAGGTGAAAGCGTGTATGAACAGAAATAACAAAATAAATGCCGTTTTTTAGGACAATAATTGAACTCTAGAATTGTCAATGCCCAATTCAAGCTACTTTTTGACTTTAATCACTGTATATTGAGATTTGGCAGTATTCGTAAAATTGAAATATGGCGGTAGGATACTTGGATTTTCAATCATAGAAATTAGATTTTTTTGGCTTTCGCCAAAATAAAAAAAACAAATTGAGACCAAGACACGTCCGTAGTTAATCGTTCACATTCGAAGTAGCGAATCCTCGAGCAATTTTTTCAAAAGTCTGAATACAAAAATCCTTTCAAAATGATTAACTCTGAAAAGCTTAAATATTTTGGCTTCCGCCGAAGTAGAAAATAGAAAAGAATACAGAAATCTTCTGAAAATAATCGATGACACTCGAAACTAGTCGAAGCCAGCAACACTTGCCAAAAACTCTTTTTTGAGAAAATACCTTCCAAGAGGATTAATTCTGATATGGTGTTGTTCTTTTTGGCTTTCTCCGAAGCAAAAAAAGAGAATTGATGCGAAAACATTTTCGAAATTAATCTTTTATAATAGTTGACACTCGATTCTGAAGAACTTCTCTTAAAATGTGATTTACGAAAAAACCCTTTCAAAATTTTTAGTTCTGAAAGGGATTTTAATTATTCGGGTTTTGAAAACGTTTCGTCTTTTTAAATTCGATATTTCAAAAGCAACGAGGTTTCCTAGCCCTGATTGAAGTGCAAAGCCTTTTGTAGGCAGAATCCAATTTTTTGTTGCAGCAAGAAAGCGACCAAAGGAAGCTCTTGTTGCTGCTTAC
Organism: Flavobacteriales bacterium; assembly: GCA_038243675.1. Taxonomy (GTDB): domain Bacteria; phylum Bacteroidota; class Bacteroidia; order Flavobacteriales; family Flavobacteriaceae; genus Flavobacterium. The sequence continues at coordinate 6,513 of JBBSQV010000078.1, read as the reverse complement.
AAAAATGGATAATGACTAAAAAGCTTGGAGCGAAAAGCAGGTTTCAGCTCCTAAAAAATATTATTGTACTTTGAATGCGTGAGCTCCTGGAAAATAAGCGGTATCTCCCAATTCTTCTTCAATGCGCAATAGCTGATTGTATTTTGCCATACGGTCTGAGCGTGATGCGGATCCAGTTTTGATTTGACCACAATTTAGTGCTACTGCAAGATCTGCTATTGTGTAATCTTCGGTTTCGCCTGAGCGGTGCGACATAATAGTTGTAAATCCTGCCCGGTGTGCCATGTTTACTGCTGCAATAGTTTCGGAAAGTGTACCAATTTGGTTCACTTTTATAAGTATTGAATTACCAATTCTTTGCTCTATTCCTTTGGCAAGTATTTCGACATTAGTTACAAAAATATCGTCACCTACTATTTGAACGCGCTCTCCAAGTGCTTCTGTAAGCATTTTCCAACCATCCCAGTCGTCTTCGTGCATTCCATCTTCGATAGAAATGATTGGATATTTTTGCGAAAGTTCGGCTAGATATTGGACTTGCTCGATAGAAGTTCTAATTTTTCCTTGTGGTCCTTCAAATTTTGAGTAATCATAATTTCCATTTACAAAGAATTCTGAAGCAGCACAGTCTAATGCTAATTTGATATCGCCACCAAAAGTATATCCTGCGGCCTCAACTGCATTCTTGATTCGCTCGATTGCTTCCTCTGTTCCTCCAACTAGATTTGGTGCAAAACCTCCTTCATCTCCTACTGTTGTACCAAGATTTAAGTCGTGAAGTTCTTTTTTAAGATGGTGAAAAATTTCCGTTCCCATCTGCATTGCTTGTGTAAATGTTTTTGCTTTCACAGGCACAATCATAAATTCCTGAAATGCGATTGGTGCATCTGAATGCGAGCCACCATTGATGATATTCATCATTGGTACTGGAAGCGTGTTGGCAGATACTCCACCTACATATCTATATAGAGGCAATCCCAGTTCGTTTGCAGCAGCTTTGGCAACAGCAAGAGAAACTCCCAAGATAGCATTTGCACCTAGGTTTGATTTATCGTGAGTTTGATCTAGTTCGATCATCGTCTGATCGATTAAGTTTTGTTCAAAAATTGAAATTCCAAGAAGTGCTTCTGCAATTAAAGTATTTACATTTTTCACTGCTTTGAGTACTCCTTTTCCCATATAAGCTTTTCCGCCATCGCGTAATTCCACTGCTTCTTGTCCTCCTGTTGAAGCTCCTGATGGCACTGCTGCTCGACCAAGTGTTCCATTTTCTGTAATTACATCTACTTCGACAGTAGGGTTTCCGCGTGAATCGAATATTTGTCTGGCGTGAACTTGAATGATGATACTCATTATACTTGTTTTTGTTTTATAAAAGTTGTTTACAAATATATTCTATTTTTTTAGAATTTTTCAGGAAACGGGTCACTTGTGCAGATTTTACCATTATGTAGAGGAATAAAAAGTCGTCTTTACGATTATAAAATACTTAGTGATCTAGTATAGTACTGAAAACTAATGAGATATCGGCAGCTTACTATAAAAAGAAATAAATACCGCACGACTAAGTACTGAATTTACCGATAACTTACACTTTAAAAACCGTAAAACTAGAATTTTCTTACTAAATATAATTAGATCTAATGTGAAATATTTTTAATTGTAATAAAATATAAAAAAAGAATTTCGCAAAATATTTAACATTAGACTCCATGTTTTTAAAATATTATCTGAATACCCGCCTTATTCCCTTGTTTTTCTCAAAAAACTCAAGGTTATTCCATAATCAGAAATCGCTATCTGGTACAAAGTCAGTCGATTATATCTGCAGATTGTGGGAATAATGTAATAATTGTATGTAATATTGTAACCGGAGATCGTTCACTAAACAATAAATCTGACAAAAATATGATACAAAATTACTTTTCAGCGCTAAAGAAAAAACAATTTAATTTCTCATTAATCGCGGCTTTGATGTTCGCAAATTTTGGATTCTCTCAGAATGTTACTGTAAACACTGAATCTGCAGAAAACATTCAAGAACGAATTGCTCAAAATTCATTAGTAAAAGCAGATAATATGGCTGATCTGATTTTTGAGACTAGTAAAATTTGGGTAAGTTTCCACAATAATACAGGTTCTTTTGATCAATTACTTGTAGGCTATATCCGAGAGGGTACTACAGGCCTTGATTGGGGATATGACGGAGAAGTTTTCGGTGGAAATCAGTTTTCGCTTTATACAATTTGTGAAGAAGTTAATTTGAGTATTCAAGCTAGACCTTTACCATTTACAAAGCTAGACATTTTACCCCTAGGTTATAATGCAACAAGCGCAGGATCTCATACTATTACACTTCAAAATGTAGAAGGAATTTTTACTACAGCCCAATCCGTTTATTTAAAAGATGAAGTTGCCGGAATATTTCACAATTTAAAGAGCGGTCCATATACTTTCACATCAGCTGCCGGTCGTTGTCAGTCAAGGTTTGAACTTCACTTTAGAGGTGATCACGAAAAACATAGCAATACAAAAATAGTACAAGACAACTCTGACTTAATAGTTTACAAAAATTTTGACGACATAGTTTTAGAAGTTACAGAAAGTAAGATTTTAGATATTACTGTGTATGATATGCAAGGTAGAATATTAAAATCGTTGCAAAATTCAAATACTCCACGTGCAACTATTAGTAATTTAGCAGCACTTAATCAAGTGCTTATCGTAAAAGCCACTACAGCTGAAGGGAAGACATATACAAAAAGGATCGTGCATTAAACCATCGAAATACAATTTACAGAAACCCTCGATTTTTTTTAAATCGAGGGCTTTCTTTTTATTATAAATTTATAAAGCTTCTTAAGATCTGTAATTATAACTGGATTGCTGACTAAATCTAACCAAATTAGCATATAGAATATTATCTAATTAAATAATAAATTTTATTGGCTTTCGCCGAAAAACCGAATTTCTATTATGAATATACTTCAAAGAAATCTGATCTTAGTTTACAGGAAATTTAGAAAGAAGACGTTTTTTCCTCTGTCGATGAAATTAAGTAAGAATCAGTAGTAAAATTTACTAGGATAGTTATTTAAAGCATAACTTCGAAATCTCATGAGATATAGTAGGACCTTCCAATATGAGAATTACTTTAAACATTCAACAAAACCTCAAGCTCTCAAAAAAAATTCTTTTAACTGAAGTTATTATTATAATGAAGCCGCGTTATTTGATTGGTTCTATTCAATGTCAAAATTTTGGCGAAATTATTCCTCGATATTATAGCTGCACCCCCTCCGAACTACTAGCTCAAATTTGCACATTAAATATCATAGTAAGAGCAGTTTTATATACAAACTGCACCTACATGAATTAAAGTACTCAGAAAAAAGTAGATAAAAAAAAGTCGAACTTTAAGTTCGACTCTTTCTATAATTATTTTGCTTTTTTAATGTTTTCTATAAAATCATCAAATAGGTAGCTCGCATCATGTGGACCTGGACTCGCTTCTGGATGATACTGCACAGAAAAACAATTTTTGTTCTTCATTCGCATGCCCGAAACTGTTTGATCGTTAACGTGAACGTGTGTGATTTCCAAATCTGGATTTGCTTCTAATTCTTCTCTATTGACAGAAAAGCCATGGTTTTGCGATGTTATTTCTCCCTTTCCAGTTATAATATTCAATACAGGGTGATTGATTCCTCTGTGACCATTAAACATCTTAAAAGTCGAAACACCATTGGCCAACGCCAAAACTTGATGCCCTAAACAAATTCCAAACATTGGATCATTATTCTCGATAATTTGTTTTGCAATATTGATTGCGCCTTCCAACGGTTCTGGATCACCGGGACCATTTGAAAGAAAGAATCCATCAGGATTAAATTCTTTCATGTCTTGATAGGTACTATCAAAAGGGAAAACTTTAATGTAACAATCTCTTTGTTCTAAGTTACGCAAGATATTCTTTTTGATTCCAAGATCAAGCGCTGAGATTTTATATTTAGCTGTTGGCTCACCTACAAAATAGGGTTCTTTTGTCGATACATGTGAAGCAAGTTCAAGTCCTTGCATATCTGGAACCTCGGCAAGGATGGCTTTAAGTTCTTCAATCGGAGTTCCGTCAGTACAAATTATTGCATTCATCGCTCCATTATCACGAATATATCCAACGAGCGCGCGCGTATCTACGTCCGAAATAACAACTAAATTCTGTTTTTCAAAATAATCTTCAAGACTAGTAGCATTGGTGCGAGAAAAATTAAAACTAAAGTTCTTGCAAACAAGACCTCGAATTGTTATTTGGTCTGATTCCACTTCGTCTTCCATCACACCGTAATTTCCTATGTGAGGAGATGTCGCAACCATTATCTGCCCATAATAAGAAGGATCTGTAAATATCTCTTGGTATCCTGTCATTCCTGTGTTGAAACAAACTTCACCAGACACTTTACCTTCAATTCCGATCGATTTACCATGAAAGATAGTCCCATCACTTAACAGTAGAACAGCTTTATTACGTTTTGAATATTTCATTAAGTAGTTGTTGTGTTGTATTATTTAAATATGCTTTCGAGTATTTCTGGCAATTTTAATTGTGCAAATTTACGGCAAATAATAGAAAAATCCTCGCAGGTTTGGAAAATTATATTTGTGTCTAAAAATAATTGAATTTACAATGATTAAAACATTAAGAAATTAAGTTTCATTAAGAACTGCACATAAAGCACTTCTTTATTGATGCTAATATTGTTTAAATAATCCGCGTCACAGACGCTGGGATTTCGTCTCTGTAGAAAGTAGGCACTCGTTGTAAACGAGCACCAGATAGTGATGACATAAAAGGAAAGAAATTGGAGAAAAAAGATAGTCGAAACCTAGATAACAAGGCAGTTGCTGCTTGTGGGTGGCGAGTACCTACTTACCTAGAAAACTAAATAAAGCGTCTGTGACGTGGCAAACTAAAGACAAAATTATAATTATACGCTTAATGGCGTTTCCTTAATTTTATTAATACCTTAATGGTAAAAGAGTTTAATCATTTAGGTTCATGAAGTGTTGCGTTGAAATCTTCATTTATGAAACACATATTGTAACGAAGGCTTTTTTGCGAGAGGGATAGAGGTGAAAATCCTTTGTTGTGGCTTTGCGGAGCAAAAGCTATAACAAAGATTGGGAACGGATAGCCCGACCTGAGCCGTAACTCATCAAGCCCTGCTGAAAATTGAGGAGATTGCCGCGCATCGCTCGCAATGAACATTCTGGCGAAGGTCTCGCCCAAAAAAAAAGGACAAACTTAAAAAAGTTCATCCTTAATTTATTTAAAATTGATGCTTGCTGATTACTCAGCAGCGTCAGTTTTTTTATCATCTTCCACCACTGCTGCATCATCTGATGTATCTTCTGCTGCAACTTCAGTTTCATCTGCTTTTTTAGCTTTAGAACCACGACGGCTTTTAGCTTTTTTAACTTCTTTTTTACCACCTGTGTAAAGTTCATTGAAGTCAACAAGTTCAATCATTGCCATATCTGCATTATCTCCAAGACGATTACCAACTTTAATGATACGAGTGTATCCACCTGGTCTGTCTCCAACTTTTGCAGCTACGTCTCTAAAAAGATCAGTAACAGCATATTTGCTACGAAGTTTTGCAAATACGATACGACGATTGTGAGTTGTATCTTCTTTTGACTTTGTAATTAAAGGCTCAACAAATTGTTTAAGCGCTTTTGCTTTAGCAACAGTAGTGTTAATACGTTTGTGCTCGATAAGAGAACAAGCCATATTTGCAAGCATAGATTTTCTATGTGCAGTCTGTCTGCTAAGGTGATTGAATTTTTTTCCGTGTCTCATGACGTGTTTTATTATACTTTCATCTTGATGCTATCCATTTTGGAGATCAAAATATGAAGTAATTTATTCTTTATCTAATTTATATTTTGCCAAGTCCATTCCGAAGGTAAGATTCTTCACTGCTACTAGCTCATCTAGTTCAGTTAAAGATTTTTTACCGAAGTTACGGAACTTCATTAGGTCGTTTTTGTTGAATGATACAAGATCACCAAGAGTATCGACTTCAGCTGCTTTCAGACAGTTCAATGCACGTACAGACAGATCCATATCAACCAATTTGGTTTTTAGTAATTGTCTCATGTGCAGAGACTCTTCGTCGTAAGACTCAGTCTGTGCAATTTCGTCAGCTTCTAGGGTAATTCTTTCATCAGAGAACAACATGAAGTGATGTATCAATGTTTTAGCTGCCTCAGTTAAGGCGTCTTTTGGATTGATAGACCCATCAGTTTTGATTTCGAAAACAAGTTTTTCGTAATCTGTTTTTTGCTCGACACGGAAGTTTTCGATAGAGTATTTTACATTCTTTACAGGTGTAAAAATAGAATCTGTGAAAATAGTTCCGATAGCGGCATTTTGTTTTTTGTTTTCTTCTGCAGGAACATAACCTCTACCTTTTTCGAGAGTAAGCTCCATGTTCAAATTGATTTTGCTAT
>JBBSQV010000077.1:0-12900 GCA_038243675.1 Flavobacteriales bacterium | reverse complement strand
AAATTGAACTGGATTTGGTCAATACTGACGGAAAACTGCTTTCGGGAATGATCGCAGATGTGAGTTTGAAATTAAGCGCCAAGAATGCAAACTTTGTACTTCCAAAAACGGCAGTTGTTCAGTCAAGCGACGGAACTTACATTTTTGTAATCAAAGATAACAAACTTGAAAAAAGGGACGTTCAAATTGGGCGAATGGAGAAAAACGAAATTGAGATTTTTGGAGATTTGAACGAAGGAGATTCGATTTTGGAATTAGCTTCAGAGGAAACGAAGGATGGAAGTATGCTAGTAAGCTAGATATTACTTCCTAAATATTATAAATTTAAAAAGTAGTCCAATTGGACTACTTTTTTTATATTTACTAATCGGCAATTTCATCTACGGATCGATCTTCTGAAATCAATTTTTACAAAATTAAAAAAGCCGAGCAATTAATAGAGTGAATATTATGAAAGCAAAACATAAAGACTTACAAAGCCTTGAGCACTTTGTCAATGAAAAATCGGCAAAAGAGGAACAACAAAACGTGATAAATTTGAAACTGGATACGAAGCTTTTAAACTCAGATTTTTAATTCAACAAGCGAGAAAAGAAAAAGACTAAATTAATAATAGCTTGCAGATTTAGCGGCAACCGACTATAGTAAACACAAAATTATTACAATGAAGATATCACTTTGCCTAATGATTCTCATAATTTTTAGCAATTGCGACCATAAGAAAAACCTGAAAGCAGAACTAAATAAATCACAGTTCATTCCTCAAGGCGATTGGATTAGTGACTCTGATTCACTATCTGGAATTAGTGTTCGTGCAGATAAAATTGCATTTTTCGAGAATATGCAGTTCAACAGCGGTAATATTTACAACTATAAAATAATAGATTCTATTGAATTTGACGACGAGACTAAAAAAACTCTATCAACTTATTTGGTAACATATAACAATGCCGATACAGTTAAATATAAAATTCTAAATCGTGAGGATTCTGTAATTTCTTTAAAGCTCAACGGAGCTGAAAGTGAGATTTTTAAATTGAAAGATATTGATACACAGAAATAAATAGCTGTAAACATAAGAAAAGCAAAAGCCCCTAAAAAAGGGGCTTTCATATTTAATAAAATGCTGCAATTACTTCGCTGCTACATCTTTTTGAGATCTTCTTGTCTGTTGTTCTTGCATAATTTCAGTCATAAAAGGAGAAACAACTTTCTCAATATCTGCGGCCGTTAGATTCAATGATTTTGGATCGGTGTTCAATCTCATCCAAGGTTTTCCGTTTTCAAAGTCGTAAGCACCAAAAACAACCGTTGGAGTTCCTTTTACTTTTACATTTTGATCATCGACAAGAACCCATTGATCTGCCCACTCATATAGAACTTTTGCATCTTTTTCTTGCAATCTTAAGCAAGAATGCGAAGCTGGATAACCAGGAAGAGAATATTCGTGCCATCCAATACCTTCTTTATTTTCGATATTAAAATTCCATTTCAACTTCCACTCATCATCAAATGTGCTTATTGTTTCTTCAGCTTTCCAGTTGCTGAAAAACAGCCCAGTTGGTGTTTTATGTATCTTACTTCCCATATTTGTTGGGCCAGTATGCATCAAGGCTCCGTGCTCATAGGTCGCAAATGTTTGTGATGGGTACGAGAACAAAATGATTTTATCAACTTTTTGCAAAGCTGGAACTTCAAAAGGGAATGGTAAATAATAGGCAATATCTCCTGAGAAATCTGTTGGTACTATGATTGAATCCATTGCAGAAATATTTTTTTCATCGGTTCTATTCGCTGCCAAAACTAAATTCATTTTTTGAGAATCGTCTTTGTTTGCGGCTAACCATTCTTTGGTTTTTGCAATTTCGTACGAAACAGCTTTTGGCTCAACGCGCGGCGGAAGTTTAATTTTCTGAACTTCATCTTCAGGATTTACGTTTATCGATTCTGATTTATCTTTACAAGAAACGGTGGCAAGAAGCAAAAATGCGCTAATTGCGAGAACTGCTTTTTTCATAATTTTAGTTTTGTTTAGTTTAGTTTATCTATCTCAAAAAGGAGACCAATTTTTTAAATTCTAATCTGCGCCAAAAATATTACTATTAACAGTCACAATGCAAATGAATTATGTGATATTTAAGAATAATTTCCTTTCAAAAATATCTTTTTTTAAGAGTCTTTTCTTTATAAGCTTATTAAGTTATATAATTATTATCGCCTGCTCATAAAACAATTTAACTCCGTCAGCGTAACGACACTTTTTTAATGCTTAAATTTGCAACACTCAGGTCAAAAAGCACAAGTGCAGGAACAGAATTATGGAATTGGACAATCAAAAGGTAAAAGAAAATTTATTGAAATTCAGTTTAGGATCAGATCTTGTCATCTATATTTCTCGTTGTGTAATTGGGTTTCTGATCGGATACACACTTTATGTCAGTTTTCCACAGCATCATTTATATTGGACGTTGCTTTCTATCATTTTAGTTATATCGCCAGAAGCAAAAGACTCGATGCGGCTTGCTATGGATCGGTTTAAATCAAACCTAATTGGTTCTGGAATTGGATTAATTTGCTTTTTTATCGATGGCCCAAGAGTGTATGTAATTCTGTTTGGCGTCGTGCTTTCAATTTTGGTTTGTTACTGGATCAACCTACTTTCGGTAGCACGATCGGCAATTGTCGCAATGATAATAGTTCTGATTTCCGAAAGCGAACTGGTTACCTGGACAGGTGCTTTTGAGCGATTTCTGTCGGTAGCACTAGGATGTTTAATTGGTTTGGGAATCACAAAAAGCACCTCTTACCTCATCAATTATTTGCGTAAATACGCTCATTTACCTCCTGAGAAATTGTAATTTCTGCCCTGCCCTTCCATTTATAAAACTTTCAAAGACGCAGAAATCTTTTTGTAACTTTGCCGCTGCTAAAAAATACTCTTATGCGCATTGATATAGTCACACTTTTACCAGAATTATTGAGAAGTCCGTTTGAAGCTTCGATTATGAAACGCGCTATAGACAAAGGTCTTGTCGAAGTACACTTTCATAATTTGCGCGATTATACGACCAACAAACAAAAAAGTGTTGACGATTATCAGTTTGGCGGTGGCGCTGGTATGGTGATGACCGTGCAACCAATTGATGCTTGTATTACGCACTTAAAATCCCAACGTGAATACGACGAAATCATCTATATGTCACCTGATGGCGAGACTTTAAATCAATCGATGGCCAATAGGATGTCGTCTCTTGAGAACATAATTATTCTTTGTGGTCATTATAAAGGTGTCGATCAGCGAGTGCGCGACCACTTTATTACCAAGGAAATTTCCATTGGCGATTACGTCCTGAGTGGTGGAGAATTGGGTGCGATTGTCCTTTCGGATGCACTAATTCGACTGATTCCGGGCGTGCTTAGCGACGAAACTTCGGCACTTACAGACAGTTTTCAGGACAACCTTTTGGCCCCGCCTGTATATACGAGACCTGCAGATTACAAAGGGTGGAAAGTTCCCGAAGTCCTTACTAGCGGTAACTTTGCGAAGATTGACAAGTGGCGTGAAGACAAGGCATACGAACATACCAAGAATAGAAGACCCGATCTTTTGGGTGATGATTAGTGTTTTTTGGGTGTGCCCTTTTTCCTGCTTTAAGGAGCAGGAAAAAGGTCGGCCTATCCGCTGTATCTTTTTTATAACCTTGCTTCGCCGGTCATAAAAAAGGATGCCGCTGCTATGCCTCACACAATTCTTAGAAATAAAGTTTTCAGAATTCAGCACAAGAAATTCTATCAACACTTCCATTTCAATTGATTATCAACCACTTGTATTACTTTTCAACTGCTTAATTAGTTAAATAAATAAGGTGAAAATCTCTGAAAATTCTTTCCGTTTACGGATTGATAATTAAAAATATTTTCTACCTTTGCGCCCACTTGGACCAACCTCTGGCGAAAACCGCGAATGTTGCTCTGATTTAAAACAATAATAAAATATTATTATGGCAGATTTGATGAAATTCGTTCAAGACGAATTTGTAGAGAAAAAAGATTTCCCACCTTTCGCAGCAGGAGACACAATCACAGTTTACTACGAAATTAGAGAGGGTGAAAAAACTAGAACACAGTTTTTTAAAGGTGTTGTAATTCAGAGAAGAGGTTCAGGAGCTACTGAAACTTTTACAATCAGAAAAATGTCAGGTTCTATTGGTGTTGAGCGTATCTTCCCAGTACACTTGCCAGCACTTCAAAAAATTGAACTTCATAAAGTTGGAGCTGTTCGTAGAGCACGTATTTTCTACTTCAGAGAACTTACTGGAAAAAGAGCAAGAATCAAAGACAAAAGAAGATACTAATTTCCTTTTGTTTCCAAATACTAAAAGCTTCGATGAAAATCGAGGCTTTTTTTTGTACTATAATTTTTTATTCAGATCTCGAAAGTTTTTACCGCAAGGGTCGCAAAGAATAGGACGCAAAGTTCGCAAAGCTGTACGAGTAGAATGTTAGAATTTTTAATAGAGGTAGTCGCGTTGTGTGAGGGAAGTGTTGTCCACTAGCGCCAGCGTCTCGCTCGTGCACGCAAAGGAAATCTCAAATTCTCGATCTACAAAGTACTTTACTTTCAACAACTCTTATCTCAATATTCTCGTCAATTCCTCTGCTTTGCTTAGCGTCATAAAATGCTTACCATTTTTCATAATTACATCTGCTTTTACGAATTGCAAAGGCAAAATCCTGTCACTATCTCCGTGAATGTGAAATGTGAAATGTGTTTTTAGGTTGGTTAATATTCTTCCACTTGGCAACTTTATCTAATGCCTATTTTAAAAATATAGAATCTGTATCTAGAAGGATTTCTTTTAATAGCTGCTTATCTTCTAAAGAACTTGTTCCAAAAAACCAGTTCGTCATAAAGTTTAAACTTTTTAAAAGGGAAGCTGGCATTAAATTATGAAGATTAAATTTTCCAGCAAGTCCAAAATAAAACGGAATTTCAGCCCTGTTTTTCGCAGAAGCAATTAAAATTATTTTCTTAGTTTTAATTTGTTTCGAAACTTCAACTGCCATAATTCCACCGAAAGAGAGTCCTATTAAGATTGGTTTTTCGATCGGAATTTGATTAAGTAATCTAGTAGCATATTCTTCAATCGTTTCTTTGTCTATTGGAATAATCCAATTAATAAAAGTCACGTCGAGACCTGAGAAGTCAAGTTTCTGAAAAACTCCCTCATCTGCTCCTAGCCCACTGAAAATGTAAAGTTTATTTACCATTTATCTCTCAATCAAAAATTACTAATTATTTTATAATCTGAGTTTTTAGTGTTGTTTTTGGAAACTTTATTTAAAAACTCTTTCAATTCAGATGTGAGCAGTAGTTGATTTTGGTTTTTCCAGAAATCTTCTGAATAAGGAAAGTCCGCTTTAAATAAATCTTTCTCAACAGAAAAATTTGATTTGATCTTATCTTTAATAAAGCTTTCTGTGGTAAGCAGATTATATTCTACTTCATAAATATCTTTCTGATTTGTAGTTTCATTAATGACTTCTGTCACAGTATTTAATTTTGCATTAGAAATATAATATTTAGAAGTCTTTCTGTCTTTTAGAAAATTCACAACTAGATTCGTCTCAGTTGTTTTCCACTTAATATTTTTTTTGAATTTATACGCATCTTTTTCTGCCGAAAAGACTGAATACCGAACCTCTTTAATTGCTTTGTCATCCATATTAATAAGATAATAACCTTTTCTTGGGTATTGGCCTCTGTACTCGTCCGTATTGCTAAATTCAATTTTATGGTACGTTGAATCATTTATAGCAACATTTCTAAAATCGTAATCTTTAGAATTTAGAAATATTGCTGTATACCATTGATAAAGTATATCCAAACTATATAATGAAAAATGTTCAACTGTTGATTTTTCAGTCAAATCTACCTTTCTCATATTTAGAATTCTGCGTTATAATTTGTTTTCTTAATATTTTCATTTCTGAATAAAGTGTTTCTTTCTATTTTTCCAAAAACATCTTGCAGTCGCGTTACTTCGTCATTTTTCTTAACTATACAGAGCAGAAAGAACTTCTCTTTGTAAGTCGAAGTTGGATAGTTTTTCGAGACATTTCGATAAACTTCATTGAGTAAAGAAGTTGTATTAGTTATTACCAACTCTTCCAGTTCGATACTGTTCGATTCGAGAAATATAGTGTCGGATTTATTTATTCTATCAAATGTTGTTGATTGCGGTCGATAACCTACAGCTGACATATTAATTAGATTTTCAATTGATCTGAATATAAATGAGCCATCGGAATTGCTAATGGTATTGTCAGAGTTGTTATAGACATTCACATACTCAATTGGTATTTGAGTTTCAGCATCTACTACGACTTTGGTCGTTTGATGGATCTGAGCCCAGCCAAAATTTGAAACTAATAGAAAAAACAAAGTTTTAAGAGTCATTATTTTCAATCTTTTAAATTTAATCTGAACAAATCTCAACTAACTTTTTAATGATGCAGTTGTTTGCAACAGAATCAGCAATTTTGCACAATAAACGTTATCACATACATCGAAGTTTAATTAAAGAACAGAATTTATAGCATCTACCAACTCTTCTTTATTGTCAAAACTTCCGTCAAAAGTTTTGACAACTTTTTTATTTTTAATTAAATAAGTCATCGGAATGGAAAGAGAATTTATGGAGTTATCTGCTGGCTTACTCCCTAGGTAATTTACGATTGCATTTCGATATTCTAAATTCTCAACCGTTATATCTTTGAAGTGGAATCTATCGCTCTTATTGAATTCAGCTAGTTTGACCGAGTCTTTGTCTACTGAAAAACTTAAAAACTCAATATTCTTTCCGTTGAAATCTGATTTAATTTGATTAAGCATTGGCATTTCAGCAATGCACGGCTCGCACCAGGTTGCCCACAAATTCACGCAAATTATCTTGTCTGATTCTAAATATTTACTGCTGAATTCGCTTTGGTCAATTTCAGATTTTTGAGTGATGCCTAACGTATCATTTTGATTACCGATACGCACATTTCCAATCTGAATTCCGAAGGACATTACCGCAATTAATACAATCATAAATAGAACACTGAAGATTACTAAGCCTTTTTTCATAAAATTTTTATTGAAGACTAATAAGTAAGAAGTTATGCAGCTGATTTATTTGATGAATTCTTGCTTAGTCAGATTGAATTTCAGAATTTCATCGGCACGCCTTACCGTGACATTTATTTCAGTTTCATCTTTTTCAATTCTGTTTAGAAAGTATTTACAGAATTCGCTGCTTTCAATTTTTGTAAAGTCGGTGTCATTTATAGCTAATATCTGATCACCCAACTGTAATGGAATATTCTTATTTTCAACTTTTGACATAACTTCTGACTTTCCATCTACAAAAAGATAGGTAAATCCGAAACCATCTGATTCGGGTGGTTCGACTGTTGAATTCTTTTTGAAGTAAATTTTACTAGCTGTCCAATCGATTACAAAGACATAGTTTTTCAGGAATTCGTTCCCAATTAAAGTTGAAGCGCCACCGTCGATAAGTTCATCTTCAAAAATTGTTGAGTTTAGAGTTAGTTTACTTTTCATCACCAAGGTTGTATCACTGGTACTGTTTCCATAAACTCCAATTGAATTGACACCAGTTTTAGTAAAGAATTTCTCTTTATCAGTAAGATTTTGATGGTAGGTGAGGTCGTTGGGAATTTTGATATTACCAGCGTAACCAGTGTCAAAGGTAAAATCTTGAGCTTTATCATTAACCATTCCTGCCACGTGTGGAGTTTTTTGCGCTTTGGTGGTGAAATCTAATGAGAAATCAGATTGGTCAATATTGAAAAGTGCCACATTTTTTGAAACGCTTAATTTTTTGTTTTGATAATCAAATTGCCAACTTAATTTGGCCAATAAATTCGATCCCACTATTCCATCAAATCCAAAACATTTCAATTCTTGATTATCAATATTCATCGCTACAGCAGCAATATTTTTGAAAGTCATATTCCCGATTTTTATCTCTGGTAAAATACAAAAGTCTTGTGTTTCTTTATTTTTTTGCGAATCGCGTACAGTTGCAGAGTGCAATGTTTTCAGATTTAAATCTTTAAATATTTCCTTGGAAATCACCATTGCCGCGCCAGTATCTACCAAAAACCAATACTCCTTTCCATTGATAGTGACTTGGCAAAGTGGCAAGTCCCTTACTATTTTCAAATCAACTACCTCGATATCATTATTGATAATAGCTTCTCCTGAATTAAAAAATTTCTGATTGGAACCGCAGCTTATATTTAAAAATATCAGAAGGAGAATAATGGCTTTATATTTCATTGGATAGGATTTTAGTAGTGATGGATAAATATAGCTTTATTTTGGATATTATCGGAGTATCAAAGTTTGAAAATTATACCGCGAGAGTTGTAAAAATTATATGCAGGGACACAAGCGGGACGCTCGCAGCAGCGTAAAATCAAGCTTTTAAAATATCGTTTTAATCGAAAGACTTCTTCGCTAGCGCGAGCATCTTGCTCCTGCCCACAAACTGAATAAAGCACATTAAAAGCGCGAAACTTCGGGAAGAATACAATTTAAACTTTCCAGCAATAGCACTTCAAAAGAGGACAAATCGCCTTCTCTCTAAATGTCTAGTAAACGGTGAACTGCCTTGCAATTGATAAAACGTGAATCGAGCTTTATTCTTTCTGATAAGGAAATTCTTAAAATTATCAGCCAGAAAAAAACCGACTAATCGCTTAGCCGGTTTGATATAAAGTTGAAATTTTAAATATTATCTGAATGATTTTCTTGATCCTGTAGAACCAAAAATTGCTGACATTCTAGAAACTTGACCGCTTGAAAACATATACATTCCAGCATCATCAGTATAATCCATGTAGTTCATATACATTTCAAGTGGCGCTCCAGAGCAAGTGCTTCTGTGGCCAACTGCTGGTCTACCGTAATTTGGAGCATTGTGCGTTGGCGTATCTGATACCATATCACTTCCGCAAGTTGCATCACCCCAAATGTGACGAAGATTCATCCAGTGACCAACTTCATGAGTTGCAGTTCTACCTTTATTAAAAGGCGCCACCGCAGTACCAGTAGTTCCTGTGTATTTTGAGTCGATTACAACGCCATCTGTAGTGGAAGATCCTCCAGGAAACTGTGCGTAACCAAGAATTCCCCCACCGATATTACAAACCCAGTAATTTAATTTTGTCGTTGGAGAAGTCGCGTTGATTCCGCCAGTAGATGTTTTTTTCATTGCATCATTTGTACCCCAAGCGGTTTTGGTAGTTGATTTTCTGACAACATTATCCAAAATAAAACGAATGTTTATTGCACCGCGAACCGAATTAAAAGGATTACTAGAATTGTAATCTGTGTTTGCACCTCGAAAATCTGCATTAAGCACATCAATTTGGGATTGTAATTGTGCTTGAGAAATATTCTCGGAAGACTTGCTGTAAAGCACATTAAAGACAACTGGAATTTCGAGAACACCATTAACGATTTTACCACTTTCGATAAACTCATTGGTTTGTTCTTCAATTGCGGACATTCTTAAAGCTAACGTAGGATCTTCTTTAAGTTGGCGTTCTAAAACTTCGTGTGATGCACAGCCTCTTTGAGCTACTGTTGCTGATTCACTTCCAGAACCTGGAACTGCGTCGTCATTTTGGCACGCGAAAAAAGAAAACAGCAATGCCACTGCGATAAAGGATTTTTTCATAATTACAATCGGTTAAATTGGTTGGTTAAATAATGATGCAATTATATAATATTTTCTTAATAAATGAATTTAAACAAATAACATTTATTTTAAAGATTTCATTTTTGTTAATCCATAACAGTCAGAATACAGCTAAAAACCTCCCTATTCTTTGGAGATATCTGATTTTATCAAGCTCTTAATAATTTAATTAAAAAATAACTATTGAAAAATATTATAAGAATTTATTTACATCTAAATTTTTTTTTGATAAATGTAAAATTCGAGGAAGGTAAGAATCGGCATTTTTTACGTGGGTGTCGAAGATAATTTGCTCGCTAATACGCTGAATTATTTGTAGTAACGATTTCAGAATTTTGATTTTGATAAGCCGCAAATTTTATTAATGCAGATTTAAGAACTGCAGAACTAAAATCAAAATGGACGTCTAATGGTTTAATTAAAATTTTAAACCTGAAAATTTTTCAAAGCTTCAATAAAAATATAAAAATTTAGAAGCATAAATAAGACCGCAGGTGCAGAGACGATTATTCCATCTTTTACTTTCAGTCTTACGATTACACCAAAAAACATTAGGAGGGAAAGTCCGCCCGAAGATATCAGTAAAAAGAAATCTAACTTCAAGCCTAGTAGTAAACCCAAAGCACCTGCGATTTCAAAAACCGCGGTTAATGCCCTAATTTTTTTAAACCGAAGCGGACAAACTCGCTTTTCATCTTTGGAGATGCAAAATAAGCTATTCCGTAGCCAAGGAAAGAAAGACTAGAAAAGACAATTAGAACATTATAAAAGGTCATTACGAAATCATATTAAGAGAAACTGCCGCGATGAAAAGGCAAAGTATTAATAGAAATAAAGACGTCATTCTCTTCTGCCACGGATTGTTGACTTTAAGATGGAAATATTGTGCGCTGATCATCAGGAAAGCCATTATCAGGGATGGAACCAAAACCAACTCAGGATACCAAATTCCCATGACAAGCAATGTTGCCAAGATAATTTTGGTTGCGCCGACAGTCGTTCGCATTTGACCGCTTAGTCCGTATTCTTTAAATTCTTTCACGATATTATCGAAGCGAAATACCCAAACGATGATGATTGAAACAGCGACAATTAGTTGTGCGGCGATTGAGATATTTTGCATTTTAATCTTCTTTTTATGGAGTGTCTTTTAAGCTTCTTTGAAGGAATAAAAGTAAGTCTTAAAACGGTTAAGAAAACATTTTGTTTAATTATTTTTATATAAAGTTAAACAAGGTGGTTTTTTAATGAAATGTCTGGTTAAAAAGGATAGTTTTCTATGACATTTCACGCAAAATTTTGTGTTTTTTTATAAAGTCGTCCCGAAGGGACTTTGACTTCACGTTCGAATATCTTAACCCGCGGTTGAAACCGCGGGCTATAATAATGTCGTCCCGATGGGACTGAAGAGCTACAAATGGGAAGATTGAAAGATTGGCAGAGCATTAAAAGCACAAACATTGTCCACTAGCTTGAGCGTCTCGCTACTGTAATTAAATAATTTTACGTGACTGTCTGCTTAAATATCTCAAATAAAAGATCCATCAGGAAAGCTTTATTCTAGTCCGCGGCATTAGCTGCGAGTACAGAAAATTTTGAATTTTCAATAAGTCCCGTAAGGACGATGTTATTGTAACCCGCAGTTTGAACTGCGGGTAATAATGTGGCGGAAGATAAAAAAGTCCCATAGGGACGATTTTATAAAATTATAAAGTTTTCTGATAAAAGATTTATCTGGCTTTAAATTTTTTGGTCTAAAAAATACGACTATGAAATATAATTATTTCCGTAACTGCTGCTAAACGGAAATTGCCGTAAATTGGAATCTCAAAATTAAGCTTGGCAAATTTTATGTTTCTTGAAGTACTAGACCAATAAAAGCACAAACATTCTCCACTGCGCGAACATCTCGCTGGTCTCTCAAAATAAATTTTTGAATATTTAATCATTACTACTTCAACCGAAGACAAATCCCATTCTCTCCCCACATCTGATAAACTATGATCTGCCTTGCTAACAATCTTGGCTGTATTAAGTTGAAGTTTTTTGGCGAAAGCCTAAAAATTATCAATACGACAATTATTCCCAATGTGAAATAAGTAATTTACACCCGCTAATAATGTTGATACTAAATTTTTAAACGATAATGTTTGCCGTTTTTTAAGCATATCCAAAAATTTTGCTAAAGTGGATTATTGCCTGCCTTCTACCCCATTTTATCGCTCTGTTTTTGCTACCTTTGCGTGACTAAAAAAATATTTTAATTAACATAAATACCATTATAATGTCAGACAAAGCGACCATTTACTACACAATGACAGACGAGGCGCCAATGCTTGCAACTCATTCTTTTTTGCCTATTGTAAAAGCATTTAATGCTACAGCAGGGATTACTGTTGAAACCAAAAATATTTCACTCGCAGGAAGAATTATCGCAAATCTTGGAGAATACCTTACACCAGAGCAGCGAATTGTAGATGATCTTTTGTTTTTGGGCGATATGGCCAAAACGCCTGAAGCTAACATTATTAAACTTCCGAATATCTCAGCGTCTGTACCGCAACTAAAAGAAGCGATTGCCGAATTGCAAAAACAAGGCTATGCGCTTCCTGAATATCCTGCTGATGCCAAAACTGCGGAAGAGAAAGCGATTAAAACTGCTTATTCTAAGGTTTCAGGATCTGCTGTAAATCCAGTTTTGCGTGAAGGAAATTCTGACCGTCGTGCGCCAAAAGCGGTAAAAAACTTCGCCAAAAAACATCCACACTCTATGGGTGCTTGGAGTCCAGATTCGAAAACTGAAGTGGCAAGTATGAAGCAAGGTGACTTTTACGGAAGTGAAAAATCTATCTGTCTGCAAGAAGCTGAGACTTACAAAATCGAATTTGTAGGTACTGATGGGCAGACAAAAACATTAAAAGAAAATTCTCCTCTATTAAAAGGAGAAATTATAGATACTGCAGTTTTGAGCGTTTCTGAACTGAAAAAATTCGTAGCTAAAGAAATTTTGGTTGCGAAAGAAAAAGGAATTTTATTGTCTGTGCACCTTAAAGCTACGATGATGAAAGTTTCTGATCCAATTATCTTTGGAGCAGTTGTAGAAGTTTTCTTTGCTGATGTATTT
>JBBSQV010000076.1:0-12909 GCA_038243675.1 Flavobacteriales bacterium | reverse complement strand
GTGGATCAAAAAATGAAAATACAGATATTCACTCTTTATCTTTTTCTTTTCCTTATCATAAACCCACGAAGTTGGCTGCAATATAAAATCGCCAATTAAATGTGCTAATAATAATTTGAAAAGTAAAATCATACTAATTGCTTTTCTATTGTTGCACGATAGAAGCTTTCAAATTTCATAATTAAATCGAAGTGCGATCTGTTACTTCTTCTGCTCACAGATGCTTGCTTTATGTTTAATTTTAATCCTAATTCTTTTTGCGTCAACATTGGATTTTCAATTGCGGCAAACACATACTCAGCAGATTGCTGTGGCCAATTGTCCATAATCGTTAGCGCTAGTTGAAGCATCAAATTTAAAGTATCATTTATAGTGGAATTATTACTTTTTATTCCCATTGTAATTTTATCCTTTTTTAGAGAATCAAATACTTGACCTGCATAAATAAAAACGTCACCAGTACTTTCAGAAATCTTTATTGCTGATTTAGGTTTGTTGCCAATTCCTATTCCCATGCGAGCATCCATTTTTCCTGATTTTAAAAATGCTTTAATGCGAATAGCCGCCCAAAGTGCTTCCTTAGGATCTTTAATTTCAATTTGAAAAGAATCTCCTCTGTATATTTCCCAGTCTTTTTGCTCTTTACCAAAATGATTTAGTAATTCTTTCAAATTATCGATCCAATCGGTAGTTTTTACTTTTTGAGATTCTATAATGTCACCTGTAATAATGCTTGTCATACTCAAAGATAATTATTTAATAAATAAGATTGCTATTTCATAATTCTTAATCAAGTCAAATATATTACATAATTATGTAATAATACTAATTATTACGCATTTATGTAATAATACCAAATATTACGCATTTACGTAATAACTACATATATTACTCTTTTATGTAATAATCACCTATATTACGTTTTGGCGTAATATTTAGTACACGTAAGAAATTGCGGTTGACATCTGATAATTTTGTATCACTATTTAATTCGTAGAGATATTTATATATTTAAATTTTCTCCTGAACTTATCGTTTTACAACAAAAAAGAGTTGCTGACAAATTTCAAGAATTCTATTTCTTTGTTATCTTTGAAGCCCTATGAAAGATGTAAAGATAATTGAGTGTCCTCGTGATGCGATGCAAGGAATAAAGACTTTTATTCCTACCGCCCAAAAGCTAGACTATATTCAGTCACTACTTCGCGTGGGTTTTGATACCATTGATGTAGGCAGTTTTGTTTCGCCCAAGGCAATTCCGCAAATGCAAGATACTCCCGAATTATTGGCGCAACTTGATCTTTCAAATACTCGAAGCAAGCTTCTTGCTATTATCGCAAATGTAAAAGGCGCCGAAATGGCTGCCGAGTGGGACTCTATAGATTATCTCGGTTTTCCATTTTCTATTTCAGAAAATTTTCAAATGCGCAATACACACAAAACTATTGCCGAATCTCTTGTTGCTTTAGAGCAAATTCTAGACATCACTTACAAAAGCAATAAAGAATGTGTCGCGTACCTTTCTATGGGGTTTGGAAATCCTTACGGCGATCCGTGGAATGTTGAGATAGTAGGAGAGTGGACAGAAAGACTCTCAAAAATGGGTGTAAAGATTCTTTCACTTTCTGATACAGTAGGAAGTTCTACACCAGAAGTGATTGAATACCTTTTTTCGAACCTGATTCCAAATTACTCTCATATCGAGTTTGGCGCACACTTACATACAACTCCAGACAAATGGTTCGAAAAAGTTGATGCAGCTTATCGTGCCGGCTGCGTGCGTTTTGACGGTGCTATACAAGGTTTCGGCGGTTGTCCAATGGCAAAAGATGATCTTACTGGAAATATGCCGACCGAAAAACTGCTGTCTTATTTTACAGCCGAGAAAGTGAATACCAATCTAAATCCTATGAATTTTGAAAGTGCTTACAATGAAGCGACAAAATTATTTACAGTTTATCATTAATTAGCACTATATTAAAATTGTAAAATAATAAAAACCGATTTTTTTTCTGTACATTTGCATGCAATTAATCCACAACTTCTAATTGCAGCATGAACGCACACACTACCAAAATCATCGGCGAAGGTCTTACTTACGATGACGTATTACTTGTTCCACACTATTCTGAAGTTCTGCCTCGTGAGGTGAGCATAAAAACCAGATTCTCAAAAAATATTACGCTCAATGTTCCTGTAGTCTCTGCAGCAATGGATACTGTTACCGAAAGTGCGATGGCAATCGCTATGGCACGTGAAGGTGGTATTGGCGTTCTACACAAAAATATGACTATCGAACAGCAATCTACAATGGTAAGACGCGTAAAACGTGCCGAATCAGGTATGATTATCGATCCAGTTACCTTGACATTAACTGCTACGGTAGGGGATGCAAAAAATGCAATGAAAGAATTTAGCATTGGTGGTATTCCAATCGTTGATGATAATAGAGTGCTGAAAGGTATCGTTACCAATCGAGATTTGCGTTTCGAAAAAGTAAATTCAAGACCTATTATCGAAGTAATGACTACCGAAAAACTTGTTACGGTTGCCGAAGGTACTTCTCTTGAAGATGCCGAAGTAGTGCTTCAAGGACATAAAATCGAAAAACTTCCAGTTGTAAATGCTGACTATCAATTAGTAGGTCTGATCACTTTTAGAGACCTTACAAAAATTGCTCAAAAACCAATTTCAAATAAAGATTCTTTTGGTCGTCTTCGAGTTGCAGCCGCTATTGGTGTGACTGCAGATGCGATTGATAGAGCAGAAGGACTTGTGAAAGCAGGTGTTGATGCAATTATTATCGATACTGCTCACGGACATACTCGTGGAGTTGTAGAGGTTTTAAAACTCGTAAAGAGTACTTTCCCACAAATAGATGTTATCGTTGGAAACATCGCAACTCCCGAAGCTGCCCTTTATCTAGTAGAAAATGGAGCCGATGGTGTAAAAGTTGGTATTGGCCCTGGATCAATTTGTACAACCAGAGTTGTTGCAGGTGTTGGTTTTCCTCAGTTTTCTGCAGTTTTAGAAGTTGCCGCTGCCCTAAAAGGTACTGGAATTCCTGTAATTGCCGATGGTGGAATTCGTTACACAGGAGATATTCCTAAGGCGCTTGCTGCTGGTGCAGATTGCGTGATGCTTGGATCTTTGCTTGCTGGTACGAAGGAATCTCCAGGCGAAATGATTATCTACGAAAGCCGTCAATACAAGTCATACCGCGGAATGGGTTCTGTTGAAGCTATGAAAGAAGGTTCAAAAGATCGTTATTTCCAAGATGTTGAAGATGATGTAAAAAAATTGGTTCCAGAAGGAATCGTTGGTCGCGTTCCGTATAAAGGCGAGCTTGCAGATAGTATGCAACAGTTTATCGGAGGTTTGCGCGCAGGAATGGGTTATTGCGGTTCAAAAGATGTGGAAACGCTTCAAGAGACTGGTAGATTCGTTCGCATTACTGCTAGTGGCATCAACGAAAGTCATCCGCACGATGTTACAATTACAAACGAAGCTCCTAATTATTCTAGATAATTTTCCGAGATTCAATTCATATAAAAAAACTCCTATTTTGCTAAATAGGAGTTTTTTGTTTTATATATAAATGAGATTTTCAATTTTTATTTGGAAGAGCCCTTCGCCACAATGTCTTCGGTGAAATTGAAATTTTTCGTAGGCTTGGTCAGGCTATTCGTTCCCAATCTTTGTTGTAGCTTAGGCTTTCGCAAAGCCACAACAAAGGATTTGCTTCGCCAGTTCGCTTCGCTCGGGTTCACTGCTATCCATCTCGCAAAATATCCGTTGGTCAAGAACTTTTACGTTATTTTAAAAATGACGAAAGTCCTTCAAGACTATAAAACGCTTAGAAACTAAATCGTAATATTTTTCAGTACTCTTTTTGCAGTTCAATAAAAAAATAGCTTTCATTGCTCTCATCGATCGCTTCAAAATTGATTTCAAAATCATTATTTGATTTACGTAACGGAGATATAAAAGATATATAATAGTCAGTACGCCAATTTTTGAACTTTGTGAATTTTGCGTCTGATTCATTTAGTTTGTCTATCTCAAAAGAATACACAGTGTCAAAATCTTCAATAAACTTTTGAATTTCCATTTTTTGCGTCGAATTTATAGTATTAAAATCGCCTTAGAGAATTAAAAATGTTTCTTTATCAAATTGACCAATCTTCTTGTAAAAATTTCAAAAAACTGATTTTGTTAGATCTTTTTTCCGAGTTTATCACTTTCAATCCTTCCAAAAAAATCGTCATTTTTGATAATTTTTTCACCAGAGAATAAATTTAAAAGTCCATTATCTTAATGTGTTTTTAATTTTGTGCTAAAAAATGAATTGCCTCTGTTTAAGTACTAATCAAACTAGCTAGTAGATTTCTATTTCCAACAACCCACAAGATATCATCTTTTTCTAAAACCATATTGGATTCAGGATTTAGAATTCTTTTTCCTCTGCGCTCAATTCCTACAACAAGACCTTGGGTTTTCTCTCTCAATTGGGATTGACTAATACTTTTGCCAATAAATGCTTCATTAGTAAGTTCTAATTGCTGAAGTACAATCGGACTTTCTTTCTTGCTTTCTGGCGGCATTATTTCTTTTCGCTTCAAATAAGTTGAAAATTCCTTGATCTGATCATCGGTTCCAATCACGCAAAGTTCATCTCCAGGAAAAATACGTTCAGTTCTATTAGGAATGTTGATCGTGATTTCGCCTCGTTTTATAAACGCAATATTAATTCCAAATTCCTCTCGCAATTTAAGTTCGAACAAGCTTTTACCTACAATATTTGATTCAATTGCAATAGTAAAAAAAGTCATATGTCCATCCCAAGGCGTCAAATCACTAAGTCTTCTATCTTTTTTAATTTCTCGTGCATTAAAGTTTCGAAGAAAATGATTCTCAATTACAGGATACATATTCTTTAATTTCTTCGGAAGAATTAAGTAAGCTGCTAATGCAATAATCAGAGCAATTAGTGCAACGGTAGGAGAGAAGAAAGCATTAAGCAACAATCCTAAATAGAAAATTGCTATCGCAATCCGCGTCAAAATTAACATCCATATCGGTCCTCGATACTTTCTAATCAACATTAGTTCGGTGACTTCTTTAACTGCAATTCTACGTAATGACAGCGCCCATAAAAAGGGAGAGATGACAATTAGCGTAATCACAGCACCAATTGCATTTCCAAAACTTGAACCTATCGTTAATGGCAAAATATATTTTGACGATAGTAAAATGATTGCAACAATAATTACCGAGTTGATCACAACCTGCACGATATACGCTCTTAAAATAATTCTCCACTTACTCACAGATTTAATAGCCTGCGTATTTGCACTGTATCTGTCAATACTTTTTATCCACTTTTTCGGAAGCTTTCGATGAAGATACTTAGAAAAAGGTGTCGACAACTTAACCATAAATGGCGTCGTAAAAGTTGTAACTGCCGAAACTGCAACAACAATTGGATATAAAAAATTACTCGTCACCGCCAGCGTTGTACCTAAAGTGGCTATAATAAACGAGAATTCACCAATCTGCGCCAAACTCATTCCTGTTTGCACAGATTCTTTCAAGGGTTGTCCAGAAATAAGTGCCCCCAAAGTCGAACTTACTGATTGTCCAAAAATTGTGACAAATGTCAAAACAGCAACTGGTAATGCGTAGTCATACAAAGTTGCTGGATCGATAAGCATTCCCACTGATACAAAGAAAATCGCACCAAAAAGATCTTTTACTGGTTTTACAAGATGTTCAATATGTTCTGCTTGTGTGGTTTCTGCTATAATCGAACCCATAATAAAGGCTCCCAAAGCTGGAGAAAATCCTACTCCCGCAGCAAAAATTACCATCATTAAACAAAGCGCAATTGATACAATCAAAAGCATCTCATCTGTCAAAAGGTTCTTTGCTTTCTTAAGAAGTGTTGGAATAAAAAAGATTCCCCCCACAAACCAGGCAATTAAAAAGAAGATTAATTTTAATACAGACTGAAACAATTCCTCTCCAGAGAACTGCTGACTTACTGCAATTGTAGATAATAATACCATCATCAAAATCGCAAGGATATCTTGTACCACAAGTGATCCAATTACGATTCCTGTAAATTTCTGACCTTTTACGCCGAGTTCATCAAAGGTTTTTAAAATAATAGTAGTACTTGAGATAGATAAAATTACTCCAAGGAATATACTATCCATCGAATTCCAGCCCATAGCGGTACCCACGAGGTAACCAATGGCGACCATCGCTATAATCTGCGTGACGGCAGTGATACTGGCGGTGCCGCCGACACTCATTAACTTCTTAAAGCTGAATTCAAGTCCAAGACTAAACAATAAAAAGATAACTCCAATCTCTGCCCAAACTTCCACACTATGCATATCAGTTATGGATGGGAAAAAATCAAAATGATTTCCCGCAAGAAAACCTGCAATCAAGTATCCAAGTACTAACGGCTGTTTTATTTTTTTAAAAAGAATAACAGAAACAGCAGCAGTCATCAGAATAAGCCCTAAATCTGTGATAAGAGGTTCTAAATTACTTGTCGTTTCGGCAACAGTTTGAAGTAAACTCATTGATGGTTGTGGTAGTTATTTTTTTGGTTAATTTATAAATATAATAAACAGTTCCTAGATAAATTATATCCCTAAATAATTTGATGGTGTAATTTCAAGCAGCTCCCCTTTAATTTCATCCGAAACTGATAAATTATTTATAAACTCGTGCATTGATGCTTTATTAACTGTTGTATTCTTACGAGTCAAATCTTTCAGTGCTTCGTAAGGGTTTGGATAGCTTTCGCGTCTCAAAATGGTCTGAATAGCTTCGGCTACGACCGCCCAATTATTCTCTAAATCTTCAGCAAATTTTGCCTCGTTGATTAACAGTTTGTTCAATCCTTTTAGCGTTGCTTCAAAAGCGATCAAAGTATGGCCAATCGGAACACCGATATTTCTCAAAACTGTGCTATCAGTCAAATCTCTTTGCAGTCTTGACAAAGGTAATTTTGCCGAAAGGTGTTCGAAAATCGAATTTGCAATTCCCAAGTTTCCTTCTGAATTTTCGAAATCAATAGGATTTACTTTGTGTGGCATTGCAGAAGATCCAATTTCTCCAGCTTTAATTTTCTGTTTAAAATACTCCATCGAAACGTAAGTCCAAACGTCCCTGTCGAGATCGATGATAATTGTATTAATACGTTTTAATGCATCAAAATATGCTGCAAAGTGGTCATAGTGTTCAATTTGCGTGGTAGGGAAGGAGTGATGAAGACCTAAAGTTTCTTCAACAAAGTGATTTCCGAATTTTTTCCAATCAATATTTTTATAAGCAACTTTATGTGCGTTGAAATTTCCAGTAGCTCCACCAAATTTAGCTGCAAACGGAATTTGAAATAGAAGATTCATTTGCTCTTCAAGTCTTACAACAAATACATCAAGTTCTTTACCCAAACGAGTAGGAGAGGCAGGCTGGCCGTGTGTTCTTGCCAACATTGGTACATCTTTCCATTCTTCTGCAAGCTCATTTAATTTAGCGATAAGCGACATTAAAGACTTTAAATATACATCTTCAAATGCTTCTTTTGCCGAAAGCGGAATTGCTGTATTATTAATATCTTGAGAAGTTAATCCAAAGTGAATAAACTCTTTATAATCTTGAAGATCTAAACCATCAAAAGCATCTTTGATAAAATACTCAACCGCTTTTACATCGTGATTAGTCGTTTTTTCAATCTCTTTGATCGCAGTCGCGTTTTCAGATGTAAAATTTCTGTAAATATCTCTAAGACTTTGAAATTTCGATTCTTCAACATTTTTAAGTTGTGGCAAAGGAATTTCACAAAGCGCAATGAAATATTCAATTTCGATACGAACACGGTACTTGATTAGTGCCTCTTCTGAAAAGTAAGGTGATAAAGAAACCGTTCTACTTCTGTATCTTCCATCTATAGGAGAAACAGCATTTAAATCTGTCAAAGTGATCATTTTCTGCTTGTTTTGGATTGCAAGCAAATATAACTTCTACGATTCATAAATGAAAGGTGTAACCCTCCTTATTTCATAATATTATCACAAAAAAGTTTCTTTGCCGTTGATTCATTGGCTACTTTTGCGATCAAATTTTTATGGTATGGTGGATATAGAATATCTGAGTTTTCTCGAAAATATTTTAACTGACGAAAGAAAAGCTAGATTCACATCTGTTCTTGCACAACGTACAAATCATTTTACTATCGCTGTCGAAGATATTTTCCAGATGCACAATGCTAGCGCTGTAATGCGGAGCTGTGAGGTATTTGGAATCCAAACTTTAAACGTTGTAGAAGAAAAGTACGGAAAAACCATTGACAAGGAAATTGCAATGGGTGCTCAAAAATGGGTGGACATTAATCGATATGATTCAATTGGCGATTGCATAAAAAGTTTAAAAGCTAAGAAATACCAAATTGTGGCCACAACTCCTCATAATGACGACTGTTTATTGCAGGATTTCGATATCACAAAACCAAGTGCATTATTTTTCGGCACAGAGCGTAACGGACTTTCACAAGAAGTTCTTGAAGCAGCAGATGCATTCGTAAAAATTCCGATGGTTGGTTTTACAGAAAGTCTTAATATTTCAGTTTCTGCCGCGATCATTATTCAAAATATAATGGAACGACTTAAAAGTTCTGATATTGATTGGAAATTATCAGACAAGGAAATTTTGGATTTACGACTTCAATGGGCAAAAAGTTCGATAAAAGATATCAGGCGAATTGAAGAACGCTATTACAAATAATTACTTTTTCAGGATCTTATATTCTTCATAACAATCGCTGATGGCATCAAGTATTTGAAGATCATTCGCCGTCCTAATAAAAGATTCGCTATAATTACAGCGAGCCATAATTTCGGGAATTTCATTTTTATCTATTCCCAATAATACTGCAACTGTTTCTCTGTCAAATTTTGACGCTAAGAGATTTCGAACTGTATCATCTTTTTTCATAGATTTCAGTTTCCTAAGTTCTTTGTTCTTACTTCCAAAGAAATTATATAGAGCGTCGGCAGGATTAAAGATGGATCCTAAAACTTTTCCGAACGCGCCAGGAGAGTATTGTCCAGCCTCATATCCTTGCGGTAGCCCAGAAATACTATATCGATAATTTTCGTTAATCGGAATTAATT
The DNA here is from genome assembly GCA_038243675.1 of Flavobacteriales bacterium. Classification (GTDB taxonomy): domain Bacteria; phylum Bacteroidota; class Bacteroidia; order Flavobacteriales; family Flavobacteriaceae; genus Flavobacterium. The sequence continues at coordinate 3,718 of JBBSQV010000076.1, read as the reverse complement.
TAGAATCTACCTCCAGATATCCAGTAAGTTTATATGGAATTATTACAACCTCTTCCAAAGCAATAGATTTTTCGGTAAGTTGAATTGTAGTTGTTTTATTTTTGATCCAGTCATTCGTAACACGAACTGTCAATGAAGTAAAACCTAAGAGAGAAATATGGAGAGTATCGTTGACTGAAGCTCTAATTTCAAAATAACCTAAATTGCTGGTTTGAGCACCTACAACTTTATTGAGATTTATAATATTAGCTCCAGCTACGGCCATTTTTGTATCAGAACTAATAATGTTTCCTGATATCGTCTGAGACGTAATTTCCTGTGCAGTCAAATGTAGGAAACTAGTTATAAAAAAAAAGAAGACTACAAAATATCTCATACCTGTTTTTGAAAGGCTAAATGTACTTAAACACTCTTAGATATCTTGTAGTCTGCTTATAATTGTTGAAAAATTAACACATAGATGTGTTAGCTTTTTCTAGGCCTTCTTGCGCGATCTGATGATGAATCATCTGATCTTCTTGGAGCTCTATCTGATGAACCTTCTGAAGCTCTTCCAAATGATTCAGAACGGCGAGGTGCACGATCACGATCAGATGAGAATCCGCTTTCACGACGAGGTGCTCTGCTAAAACCGCTGTCTCTGTTTGAAGATGAAGATCCTCTATCAGATCTAAATCCACCTCCACCAGAACCACCACTTCTGCTTCCGCTATCTCTTCTTGGGCCAAAGCTTCCTCCGCCACCACCAGAGCTACGTCCGTTGTGATCACGTCTTCCGCCTCCGCCACCTTCATTTTTAGAAATCTCTACGTTGATTCTTCTGCCTTCAAGTTCAACATTGTTAAGGATTTCCATAACTTTATCGCTGTGCTCTGTATCAGTATTAAAGAAAGAGAATCCTTCTTTAACGTCAACTTTATAAACATCATCACGTCCTAGATCCAAAGTTTCTTTAAGGAAATCTTTAAGGGTCATCCAGTCAAAGTTGTCTCTACTTCCTATGTTAAGGAAATAACGAGTAGCTCCGTCATTGCTAGAAGACGAAGATCCACTATCTGGTCTACGCTCTCCTGCTGATTGTGAAGATAAATCTCTGTTTTTCTTGTAGTAAGAGATGAAACGGTTAAATTCTACAGAAACCATTTTCTGAATTAGCTCTTCTTTTGTAAGATCAGCCAAAACTTCATTGATTGCTGGTAAATATCCTTCAATTCCTGCATCTACCTCTACGTCTTTTATTTTGTTTGCAAGGTGTAACATTTGAATTTCACAGATTTGCTCTCCAGAAGGAACTTGCTTTTCTGTAAATTTTTGCTGTATAATTCTTTCAATAGAAGAAATTTTACGCAACTCACTTTTAGTTACAATTACAATTGAAGTTCCTAATTTACCTGCACGACCTGTACGGCCAGAGCGGTGATTGTAAGTTTCAATTTCGTCAGGAAGTTGATAGTTTACCACGTGAGTAATGTTTTCAACGTCAATTCCACGAGCTGCAACATCCGTAGCAACTAGCATTTGAATTTGTTTTCCTCTAAAAGATTTCATTACACCATCACGCTGTGCTTGAGATAAATCTCCGTGCAACGCTGCTGCGCTATACCCATCTTCTACAAGTTTCTCTGCAACTGCTTGTGTATCCCTTTTTGTTCTACAGAAAATAACCGCAAAAATATTTGGGTTAGAATCTGCAAGTCTTTTTAGAGCTTCGTAACGATCTCTTGCATTCACTAAGTAAAATTCGTGAGATACTGTAGCAGATCCTGAATTTTTAGTTCCTACAGTAATTTCGATAGGATTACTCATAAATTGTTTTGCGATACGAGCAACTTCTTGTGGCATCGTAGCAGAAAACAGCCAAGTATTTTTTGAGTCAGGGGAAGTTGAAAGAATATTTACGATGTCTTCGTAGAATCCCATATTCAACATTTCATCTGCCTCATCAAGAACACAGTAATCAATTTTTGAAATATCAACCAACCCACGGTTGATCATATCTTGCATTCTTCCTGGAGTAGCTACAATAATTTGTGCTCCTCTTTTAATGTCTCTTGCTTGTTCTGAGATACTTGCACCACCATAAACAGCCACTACATTAATACCTTTTTCGTATTTTGAGTAGTCTTTAATTCCGTTTGTAATTTGCAAGCATAGTTCGCGTGTTGGAGATAAAATTAACGCTTGTGTATTTCTGTTGCTAGCGTCGATTTTTTGTATTAGCGGAAAACCAAAAGCTGCCGTTTTCCCTGTCCCTGTCTGAGCCAACGCAACCATATCAGTATCTTTTTCCAATAATAGGGGAATCGCTTTCTCCTGTACTTCAGTCGGACTTTCAAATCCTAGATCTAAAATCGCCTTCAGTAACGATTCACTTAATCCTAATTGTTCAAATTTATTCATATATGTATTTAAAATAGGGTGCAAAGGTACACCATATAAGTTTTAAATACTAACGCAATTTATCTAATTAATTTTTTATTATGTATTGAGAATCAATAAGTTAATTTTTTAAGAACTCTAGCAACTTTCCAATCGCAATCCCGCGATGGCTGACCGCTGCCTTTTCTTGCATCGAATATTGTGCAAAACTGCGATTAGATCCCTCTGGAATAAAAACCGAATCATAACCAAAACCTTGATTACCAATTCTCTCTTCTGAAATCATTCCCTTGACGATTCCTTCAAATAAATGGGTTTTATCGCCAAGATTTAGAGCAACTATTGTTTTAAATTGTGCCGAACGATCTTGAACATCTTTTAATTCCTTTAACAATTTGTCAATATTATCTTCGCTATTGCATTTCTCACCAGCATAACGAGCTGAATAAACGCCTGGCGCACCGTTCAAAGCCGTTACTTCTAGACCGGTGTCATCAGCAAAGCAGTCAAGTTGATAATTTTCTTTGACATAATTTGCTTTTAGAATCGCGTTACCGTCAATAGTCTCGGAAGTTTCTGGAATTTCAACTGTGCACCCAATGTCTTCTAAACCTTTAATCGTAATGCTTGCTGGCATTAATTGCGAAATTTCTTGAATTTTATTTTTGTTGGAAGAGGCAAAAACTAATGTCATATATATATTGTGTAGCAATTTCGCGAAAGCGTAATTATTTTTGAAGCGCTAAGGTAAGCAGAAAAAAACTTTCTTTGACAGCATAAACTTGGTGTGGTATTCCTGGCGGAAGTGCAATCATCTTGCCTCTTGTCAATTCACTTTTCTGATTGATTGTTTCAAATATGATATCTCCTTGCAAAACCTGAACAGTAATCGCGCCGACAGCACTATGTTTCTTCATTGCAGCTTCGGGGTGAAGTCCCACAATTACCATACACAAAGTGTCATTTTTGAAAATCGTCAAACTATTTCGGTCACTTCTGCTCCAAGCTTCTTCAGATTTAATTTGACTAATTAAAGCATCTGTGTCAAATGTGAGCATTTCTTGATTAAGCGCTCGACCACCTTCTGGCCTTTGCTTGGTAGCTCGAATTGTTGATTGAGTCGAAACTTCGGACTTTTTTTCAGCTGTAGCTAAATTATTTCCAACATTAAAAATTTCTGACATTTCTGGAGAATAGGTATTATTCCTACTATCATCAGAGGATATAAAAAATCCTTTTACGTGATTTTGATCTGATGAAATCGCATAAATCGTAATTTCTTCTAAAGGTTCGAACATACTAGCAACTTTATAATGTCCATCAATTATAAATTCATCAG
>JBBSQV010000075.1:0-12949 GCA_038243675.1 Flavobacteriales bacterium | reverse complement strand
TTGAAGTGTAACGGGCTGAAAGACAAGGGTTTTGCATCCTTAAAGATACAAAATCACAAGATTTAAAACAAGCTTAATGTATTGATTGTCAGCATTTTAATCACTTATTTGTCAACAAAAAGATGTGTATAAAGATTAGCTCCGGAGGAGGGGAATGTATTGCGAGTATTATTTGATTGGTAGATACCCGAATTCAGAAATTATATATTCTTCTAATTCTGCCATAACTGTATACAAATTATGCTTCACTCTCGAATCGGTTATTCGATGTACTTTCAAACCAAGGCTTTCTAAGAATATTTGACGATTTCCATCATAATCTTCTTTTCCATCGTGACTACAACCATCAATTTCAATCACTAATCCAAGCGACTTTACGTAAAAATCAACTATAAAATTACCGAAGACTTTCAGATTATAATTTATTTGCAGGTAGTATTTCTATATTTCTTCTGTAAATAGGTATGCTTTTGATATGGGTGACTATCTGATCATTCATAGTAAATGCTTTTGAATAAAAGCCCAACCCGCCCTTCGGGCACCCCTCCGGAGGAGGGGAATGGATTACGGCATTTATTGACTAGGTATATTTCCAAATTCCACAATTATATATTATTCTAGTTCCTTCATAACAGTATCCAAATTATGCTTCACTCTCGAATCGCTAATATGATAGACTTTCAAACCGAGATTTTCCAAGAATATTTGCCGATTTCCATCGTACTCTTCTTTTTCATCGTGACTTGAGCCATCAATTTCACTTACTAATCCAAGTGACTTCATATAAAAATCTATTTTAAAACTACCAACTACTCTCTGCCTGTCAAAATCAGTAGAACAGAAAGTATTACTTCTCACTTGTTTCCAAAAGAGGACTTCTGATAAAACTCCAGCTTTTCGTAAAGCTTTTTCCCTTTTGGATAATAAATTATGGGAGCTGGTATTGCAATGTTTCTTCTGTAAAGTGGTAAGCTGTTGATATGGGTGCCTATCTGATCATTCATAGTAAACGCTTTTGAATAAAAGCCCACCCCGCCCTTCGGGCACCCCTCCGGAGGAGGGGAATGAATTACGACAATTATTGATTAGGTTTATTTCCAAATTCCGCAATTATATACTCTTCTAATTCCTTCATAACAGTATATAAATTATACTTCACTCTCGAATCGGTTATTCGATGCACTTTCAACCCAAGGTTTTCTAAGAATATTTGCCGATTTTCATCGTAATCTTCTTTTCCATCGTGACTTGAGCCATCAATTTCAATCACTAATCCGAGCGACTTTACATAGAAATCAACTATAAAACTGCCGATGCCTCTCTGCCTATCAAAATCAAGCGACCAAAAAGTATTATTCCGCACCTGTTTCCAAAATAAAACCTCTGATAAGACTCCAGCTTTTCGTAAAGCCGTGGCTCGACTCACAAGTGCCTTATTAGCAGGTAGAATCCCGACAGTTCTTCTGTAAATAGGTATGTCGTTAATGTAAGTAACTACTTGATTATTCGTTCTACATTTTACTGAAATTCGAAATGAAATTTACGTAATATCCAGATTCTTATAAAACTTTTATGGAATAAACTTAATTGTAATTTATTGCTTAGTAGTAGTTTAAGTACACGCTCTAATTCCCCTCTTTTCAAGAGGGGTGCCCGAAGGGCGGGGTGTTAGCAGAAGCAAATTCGAAATTGTCGTTAAGCAACTATATTTTTTAACGTTACATACAACCATCTACCTTCAAAAATTGAGTGAATTTCAAAGCCTCACGCCTCAAGACCGTGTGAGGGATAGTAGCGGCATCCTATTTTATAAGCTTGCGAATGCAAAGCTTATAAAATAGATACAGCGGAAAGCCCGACGTATTTCCTGCTCCTTAAAAGCAGGAAATAAGGCACACCCAAAAAATGAAACGTGAATTCAAAATTTTAACCCCTAAACAAAAAGAAATCATCCTTCATATCTTCGATCAAAGCATCTTCATTGGTTATGATGTAATTGATGGCTTTGCTGGTGAATTCATTTCCCTTCTCGGTCAAGGAAACGATGTCGTTGCTGATGGTAACCAAGTTGTTTTTGAGCGCTAAATTTAGTACAGCTTTGCTACGAACTTTGTGCCAGTTAATGTGTTCATTTAAGTAATTTACGTGGCGTTCGCGAGTTTCGGTGTGATTTTTAAGATGTAGAATAAATGTAATTAGTGAGATTTCAATTTTCTGCTGTTTCTCACGATATAAGACGGAAATCAAACCTTTGCTCGGTGCAAATAAATACACAATCAGGAATACAATTCCCAGCATTGTCGCGATACTTCCGGCAATCGAAGCATCAAAATAATTCGCCATCCAGTATCCTGCAATCGCAGAAAAAACTCCGAAGAAGCAGGCGAAGACAATCATATTGATAAGATTCGTAGTCAATAAATACGCCGAAGCAGCTGGAGCAATCATCAGCGCAACCACCAAAATGGCACCAACCGCATCAAAAGCGCCAACGGTTGTAATGGAAGCGACACTCATCAAACCATAGTGAATTACCGCTGGCGTAAAGCCTAAAGATGTAGCAAGTCCAGTATCAAAAGTACTGATCTTCAATTCTTTATAGAAGGCGAATAAAAGTCCTAATGTAATTGTCAAAATAATTCCGATAACCCATAACGATTTTGGGCCGAGATCTATATCGTTGTAATATATTCTGTCAAAAGGTGTAAAAGCGAGCTCTCCCAAAAGCACCGCATCAATATCGAGATGGATGTCATTTGCATATTTGGCAATCATAATTACACCGATACTAAAAAGCGCGGGGAAGACTAGACCGATGGCTGTATCTTCCTTGACAAGCTTTGTTTGTTGAATTTTTTCGACCATAACCACGGTCAAAACTCCCGTCATTGCGGCTAATAAAATCAGCAACGGGGAGTTCAAATCTTGTGTGATAAAAAAACCTAAAACTATTCCTGGTAAAATTGAGTGGCTAATTGCATCGCTAATCATTGCCATTTTTCGGAGTACCAAAAAAGTTCCCGGAATTGCGCAGGCAATCGCAACCAGACTTGCTATAAGCTGTATTTCTAATTGTGCGTTAGTCATCCTTTAGGTTTTGATTGTACATATTTGTGGCGGCTTCTACACCTTGAGGGGTTAAACTCCACATATTTCCTTCCAAAGTCACGTAGTTTTTATTCACCAGTTGTTTTAAACCTTTACGACTGTATCCTTGAAAATTATTCAACATTTTGATTGCGTGTGGATGCGAAACATCTGCGTGATCTTCGACGATGTGGTACATAAAAGCCAAGGTTTTCTGTAGTTCCAAATCATTTCTATTATTGATTAATCTGATTTGTCTAAATAGCAGTCCGCGCTTCGGCGAAAAAATAAAGGAGAATAAAACAAAAACCGAAGCCACCAAAACGATTACCGGCCCAGTAGATAAATTATTTTGAGTTGAACTAATCGCTGTTCCCAAAACGCCCGCGCTTGCACCCAAAATCGCAGCTAGAAAAACCATTGTACTTAGACTATTCGTCCATTGACGTGCTGCTGCGGCTGGAGCCAAAAGCATTGCGCTCATTAATACAACGCCAACAGTTTGCAATCCTAAAACAATTGCAAGTACAATAAAACTCGTGATTAAGATGTCAATAAACTTGGTATTAAATCCCAAAGTCTGTGCGTAATCTTTATCGAAAAGTAGAATTTTAAATTCCTTCCAGAAGAGTAGGAGTACCACAAGACATAGTCCTGTAACGATGCTCATCAACCAAACATCACTTTCGACCAAAGTTGCAGCTTGACCAAAAAGATATTTGTCTAATCCCGCTTGATTGGCGTTGGGCTGCTTCTGAATAAAGGTTAGCAACAACATTCCGAAACCAAAAAATACCGAAAGTATTAACCCTAAAGCGGTATCCGATTTCAAATGTGTTTTAGTGGTGATGCCACTAATCCAAAATGTTCCGAGAAGTCCGCTGATCAAAGCACCAATTAAAAGGACATTCGTGTCTTTGGAACCGGTGATTAGGAAAGCTATAGCAATTCCCGGCAAGGCGGCGTGCGAGATAGCATCGCCCAGCAAACTCTGCTTACGCAAAACGGCGAAACTTCCCAACATTCCTGTGACACCGCCCAAAACAGCAGTTCCCAAAGTTATGGTGCGAAGCGTATAATCGCTAAAAACGAGTTTTATGTATTCAATTATATCCATATTATTTCTGAATACTTACTTTATAATTGATCCCGTAGGTCTTGGTCAAGTTTTCGTCATTGAAGATATCTTTTACCGGCCCTGTTGCAATTTTCTTGACATTTAGAAAAGTTACCCAATCAAAATATTCAGGAACGGTTTGCAAATCGTGGTGTACGACAACAACGGTTTTATTGGCTTTTCGAAGTTCCTTTAAGATGTTGATAATCGCAACTTCGGTAGTTGCATCAACACCTTGAAAGGGTTCGTCCATAAAATAAATTTCAGCATCTTGCACGAGGGCACGCGCCAAGAAAATGCGCTGCTGTTGCCCTCCCGATAGTTGCGAAATCTGTCGGTCTCTAAAAGAAAGCATTCCAACTTTTTCGAGTGCTTCAAGAGATAATTTCTTTTCTTTTTCGCCCGGTCGTTTTATCCAACCCAAACTTCCGTAGGTTCCCATCATTACAACATCGAGCGCGGTGGTGGGAAAATCCCAATCTACAGTTCCTTTCTGCGGAACATAAGCTACTTTTTGTCGTTGAGATTTGTATGGTTTTCCAAAAATAGAAACGCTTCCAGCAATCGGAGTTAGAATACCCAAAATCGCTTTAATTAATGTCGATTTTCCAGCACCATTTGGCCCCACAATTGCCATTAAAACTCCTTCGGGAATCTGCAAATCGATGTCCCAAAGTACAGGTTTGTAATTGTATGCTACCGTGAGATCGTCTACTTTAACTGCTATTTTTTCCATTATTTTAGAGAACTAACGATGGTGTGAACATTAAATTTAAACATTCCTATATAGGTTCCTTCTGGAGTTCCAGGATTTCCCAAAGCATCAGAAAATAAAGTTCCACCAATTACAACATTGTGGTTTTTTGAATTCACCGCTGCTTGCAAAGCTTCAACTGTACGACGCGGAACAGAACTTTCGATAAAAACAGCTTTCACTTTATGGTCAATAATATAGGCGGCAGTTTTCTGTACGTCTTGAACTCCAGCTTCTGTAGCTGTTGAAATTCCCTGCAAACCAACCACATCAAATTTATATGCTTTTCCGAAATAATTAAAGGCATCGTGAGCAGTAACCAGTCGACGTTGATCTTCAGGAAGTGTTGCTATCTCAGCTTCTATTTCATCTTTTAAAACTTTTAATTTCTTTAAATATTCATTAGTATTGGCTTTAAAATATTCTTTATTTTCTGGCATTGCTGCCGAAAGTTGTTCAGCTACAAAAACAGTAATTTTCTCCCAATTAGCAACATCAAACCAAATATGTGGATCGTAATTCGATGCGAAAAGAGTAGATCCTATCAGATCTTCTTTGTCCAAAGCATCTGAAACTGCGACGGTATTAATGTTTTGCTTTTGCATTTTTTCAAAAACGTCAACCAATTTTCCTTCCAAGTGAAGTCCGCTATAGAGAATCATATCGGCATTAGTTAATTTAGAAACATCGCCTTCACTTGCTTTGTAAAGATGCGGATCTACACCAGCGCCCATCAGACCTTGCACCACAACTTTGTCGCCACCAATATTACCAACTAGGTCCGTAATCATCGAAGTGGTGGTCACTATATGGAATTTTCCGTCCGTCGGTTTGTCGCTTTTACAACTTACAAACGACGCGCAAAATAGAGCAATAAGAATCAATTGTTTCATAATCTAACATTTACTGCGAAGTTATAAAAAAAAGCTGGTTTAAGAATTTTATTTAGTCACAACTAAAAATTAAAGTTAGTGTCTCGAAATAATAGGTTTTGCTATTATATGTGATAATTATTTTATGACTTTCGCAGAAGGAGTTCATCTTTGTTAGAGAACTCTTTGTAAACGAGGCGGAAGCTCTTTGTTGGTATTTTGAGAGAAGATGATATTTCCTTTATTGAAGCGATAAAACTTGTGATATTGGCAAATGGATTTCAAAAGAAGACGCAATAAACACCAAAGAATGAAATTGAAAAAGCACTAAAATAAAAGTAGAGTATGAAAACGAAAAATAAAACTTAATTAGTCTTGAAGAATTTAAAGACGATAATTATGGTATACGTGGCACTCAAGGGCGTGAAGAATTAGAAGCTGGATATGAAAATTTCAAAATCGGAGCTTTAATACAAGAGACTAATCTGTAAATGAGAATGACTCAGGAAGAGCTTGCAACCAAAGTAGATACAACAAAATCTTACATTTCGAAAATTGAGAACGATGTGAAAGAGGCGCGTATTTCGACTCCACAAAAATAGTAGACCTTGGATTTAATGGACGCTTAGAATTATCAATAAAAATTTAAAAGGGATAAATAAATCAAAAGTACATCCAACTGAATTACTCCCAATTTTGTATTAGTAAAAATTTAAAGGCACCATTTTCTTTTAAAATTACGCGTCATCATACAACCATTCTACCATATTTTACGTCTTTGATAATAGAAGGGTTTACTAGCGACTATGATAATTTGAAAATAAACAAAATGCGAATCGCTATTTTGTCAAAGTTTTGTTAGAACACTTGCCAAATCCCTACAATTATGCTCATTTAGGAACGTCAAAAAACCGCACTTAACAATGAAACTATTCTTCACAATTCTATTCTGTATGGCTCTAAGTCAAGTTCAATCTCAACAACTGAAAACCATCGAGCTTCTAGCTCCAGAATCAAAAGAAACTACCGATTTATCATTTTTAAAAGAGGAATTAAAAGGAAAGCAAGTAGTATTGCTCGGCGAACACACTCATGGTCACGGAAATATATTCGAAATGAAAGCGCGAGTTGTTGAGTATTTGCACAAAGAACTCGGTTTTACAACTTTCGCTATGGAATCTCCGATGTATGAGATATGGAAAATGAGCAAGAAAGGATTTTCAAAAAAAGGTTTTAACGATGCTGTATTTTCTGTTTGGTCTGACACTTCCGAATTTCAAAGGTTGGTCGATTATCTCGATGAAAATAATTTAAAAGTTATTGGTTTTGATTCACAAGTTAATGATGCGCCAAGTTTTATTGAGGATTTTTTCGATTATCTCGAGAAAGAAAATATTGATTTAAAATTAGATCAGGATGATGTGGGAATCATCATTGAAGGGGTTTTAACAATAGTAAAGTTTGATGAACAGGATATTAAATTCAGAAATTTTGAGAAAGAACTTAATCGCATCATTAAGCAAATAGAAAAGCTAGAAGATACTGAGGATAATTATTATTGGAAACAGTTTACTAAAAGTCTTTTAGCTTGTGCTCAAGATGCATATTTTAACGTAGAGCCGATTTACTCTACTATTGTAGGCGACAAGGATTACAATATTAGAGACAAGCAAATGGCTGAAAATTTGCTGAGCTATATAAAAAGATATCCAAATGAAAAGATTATTGGTTGGGCGGACAATATTCATTTTATCAATGACAATTCAAGTATTACAAAACCGATTGCAAGGGACTTTATTCCGATGGGGTCTTACATCAAGAAAGAATTAAAAGACAAAGTTTACAGCTTGGCGACCATTCACGCTAATGATTCGTTACTAGATACAAATATCTATAAATGGACATCAACTCCCATTAAATCAAATTCTTTCGAGTATTATTTGAAGAAGCTAGATAAGCCTTATTTATTCGTAAGTTCAAATCAAGAGGTTATGAAACTTCCGAAATTTACGAGACTTTTAGATTTTATTGATTTTACAGAAGCCAGAGTAGATCAGTTGCACGATGGATATATCTTTTTCCAGCACGCAACATCGCCAAAGCTAGAATATGAAAGAGAAGTCCTTTCCAGAAAGAACGAAGAAGTGAACAATGAAATAGTACAAAAAGACATAGAACAGACTATAGTTTTTAAAGGACAAATATTTGATGAAGAGAGTAAAGAATCAATTCCATTTGCTACTGTAGTGCTTAAAAAAGATAATATTTATAGAGTGGCAGATGAGAATGGCAAATTTGAACTTTCCATCAAAAATTCTCCTAAGGAAGAATCTTCTGTCGAAATAAGCTCGGTTGGATACGCAACTAAAATAATTTTATTAGACTCTCTCGAAGATAAGATTTATCTAAAAAGTCAATTCGAACAACTGTCAGAAGTCGTGATTAAAAGAGCGGTATCATCGAAAGCGGTATTAAAGAAAGCAATTTCGAGCAGCAAGATAAATCATCCAACTTCGCCCTTCAATTTTAAAAGATACAGTATGATATTAATTAATAAAGATGATAAAAGTCTAATTGATTTAGAATTGGTAACTAAAGATTACAATCAAGGATATCAAACTCAATTTGTAACAACACAACGAGTAGAGCAGGTAAAATGGAATGAAAAGTCAACTTCTAATAAGTATCAATCATCTTCGCGGTTTTTTGGTTTTCGTGAGAATCCTATTCAGTACTCAAACATTTTACACAAAAGAAAGTATAAAAAGTTTGAATTGACCTATGTGACATCAGATGAAAAAGACAGCGAAAAATGGTACATAATTGAGTTTGCAACAGAGCGGAATAAATGGAGTTACACCAATAAAACATATCCAACGAAGTATTCTGGGCGAGTCTACATCGATAAGGAGAATTTTGCAGTTTTGAGAGTAGTAGAGAATTGGGAAACTTCTTTAAGTCGTGAGGAAATTCAGAAATATTTTAAACACCAAGAAATTGCTAGAAACACTTCTCAACTTACATCGAAACAAGAAAACACCGTTGAGTTTGCTCAAGTGGACAACGACGGAAAGTATTATGGTATAAGCTATTTTGCAAGGGTGATAACAGAGATAATTACTGATAAAAATCACTTTGAAAATAATCTTTCAGAGATCTCTTCTTTTGCATTTGACTTTGAGACGGACGATGTTGAAGAGTTGGAATATGAGCATCGAGTTAAAAACAACACCAAATTAAATCGAGTAGAATACGATGAGAAATTTTGGAACGATTTTTACAACAAAAAAGTTAAGACAGGCATTAAATTTTAAAATTCTAATAGAGAGATATCAATTTTAAGATTAAGTTTTTAAAATAAATGGTATGATGAAACTATTGAACTTAGCTTCAGAAAACCGTCAGCATCAAAAATTTAATGAATTTCCTCAATCCTTTGTGCTAGAAGATATATTACTGAGAAACTCAAATATTTTTTTCAGATAATATGCAACAAAATAATAAGTAAAATTCTATTTGTGCTTTCTTGTATTTATAACAAGCCTAAAGCCCATAATATTTGTGAGATAATATTTTTGTATAACATTACGATCAGCAAATATCAGTTGATAAAGCAATGTTGTGAAAATTTGTAATTGTCACTTTTCCAGCATTAATCTGTGATGAAGCAACACCATAATTGTGTTTTACTTTGAGAAGCAAAGCATTATTTCTAGTTGGGGAATTATCTTTGCCTTATTAGTGGGTTCTGTAATAGCGGGGATTGTATGGAGTATAATGATCACAAAATAGCGAGTATGGACTTTTGCAAATGTCAGAAATGTTCGCGAATTAAAGGAAATAGCATATGAAGAAAAACGTATTAGCAGAGAGGGAAGTTAGTTTGTAAAAATAGAAAAAGGAGGCAATGCAGATTATATCACGCTCAACAAACTTCTACGAAATTTTGAAATACACAACTTGTATCGAGAAGATTTCTCTTTACCGCCCAAAACGGAAATATATTTATCGAAATCGGATATCTATTTTGGGTTAGATGCATCAATTTTAGGAGCTTTCGCTAATGGTTTTTTTAATTTCTTTTTAAGGGACTAAAATTGTGCTTCTTGGCGCAGTAATGGTTTCGATCGAGATCTTCGAAATTATGAGAAAGTTGAGATTGGCAAGTATCAAATCAGCACAATCACTTTTTGATAGCAACGGTATTCAATCTAAAAATATTTTTAAAGAATGGTCAACTAATCAAGGTGAAGTAGTAAGAAGTCAGGAAACTGCTCAAAAATATATTTAGTATTTTTTTCACCATGTCAAGACTGGCAATGATGGAATGTAAGAAGAACATTGAAAAAAATTGTTTTGATATCACACACAGAAAGCGAGAAAATATTATTAACACATCCAGAATACGACATAATAAGCTCAGCGATTTGTTTATTCAGCTCTTACTATAAACTTACAACGTTTGAAGATTAATCGTTTAAAAAATACTTTGCTATAAAAAATATCTTTTAAAAATTTGGTTGAATAGGAACGACTGCGCGAGGGGGTGGAACGGCATCCTTTTCTGGCATGAAATGACAGAAAAGATACAGTGGAACACCCGACCCAAAGGGTCGCGCCCAAATCATAACGATAAGTACTAAATTGATTAAAGCAACAATTGTCCTTGATTTGTGCAGCATAGTGTTCATTTTTAAATTTGATTGGAAAACAGCTAATCTGCAAAAAAATATTTGAAGAACCCATTAACAACAAATTCTTATTTAATAATCATTAAGGTATATTTGCGATGTACATAATGATAGTTTAATAGTAGTAGTGGAACCCTTAGCCACGCTAAATGCGTCAAAACAGTGAATATAAAGTATGGAAAACATTTTATTATTTGGAGGAGGTTTGCATCTCAACTATTGCATAGATATAATTCTCAAAGAAGGGAAGTACAATATTGTAGGGATAGTTGACTCTATAAATGAAATTGGTAGTGAATTATTTGGTTTTACTGTTGTTGGCCGGCAAGAACAATTGAAAGATTTAGTTGCAAAATATAAAGTTGATGCGGGGATAATTACAATTGGAGACAATTGGTCTCGCAAAATAGTATACGATTCGATCTTGGCTCAAATGCCGAATTTTAAATTTGTGAACGCCATTCATCCATCGGCAATTATCGGGATGCATGTAAAACTGGGAGTAGGAGTTGTTGTTATGGCAGGTTGTATTCTCAATCCGAGTAGCACAATTGGTGATTTTTGTTTCTTTGCAACTGGTGCACAATTCGAGCATGATTGTATAATTGGCGATTTTGCTAGTATTTCTGCGGGCTCGATAACAGGTGGCAAAGTTATAATAGGCAAGTATTCGGCGATTACATTAAGTGTAACAGTTATGGATCGAATAACTATTGGCGAAAATACCGTGGTAGGCGCCGGCTCGCTTGTAGCCAAGGATTTACCCGATAATGTTTTGGCATACGGCATTCCCGCCAAGATTATAAGACAACGAAGTCCAGGCGAAAGGTATCTAAAGTCAAATTAACGGATTATTTACCTGAATACTAGTGATAAGTAATTTTTGGGCGCAACCTTCGCAGTCTTTTACAAAAAAAGTGAATTAATTTACCCAAGGAAGAGTTTTCTCGACCACTTTTTTAAGCGAAGGTCAGGCTCTTCACTGTATCTTTGCTGCCAGAAAAGGGGATTTACATTCAAGATATATTTTGGTGGCAGCAAAGGATGCCGTTGCGATCCTTTGCGCAAAATCCATCCTTATAAGAAATTTATTTTTTTTACGTGAAAGATCGGTATCTTTAATATCTAAAAAGTGAAGATTATGACATTCTCTGCAAAAATAATTCTCCATAGTGGGGAGCGCAGAATTGCAGTTTTGTTTGACAAAGACAAACGTCTCATTGAGCGAATTAAGGAATTTGAAGATGCTCGTTGGAGCGATCGCAAACAATGGTGGCATCTGCCTGATACCGTCGAGAATCGCGACATCTTCAAGATTGTTCAACACCAGGAAACGATTCCTTCGCCCGAAGGAATTGAGCAGATTGCAAAATTCAAACAACATTTGGCTTCCAAACGCTATAGTGAGAATACTATAAAAACATATTGTGAAGCGCTACGATCATTTTTAGTTTTCTATAGAAACAAGCCTATTGCCGAAATCACTAATGAAGATGTGATTATTTACAACAATGATTTTATATTGAAGAATAATTTTTCGGCGTCGTATCAGAACCAAATCGCAAGTGCGATAAGGCTTTACTTTGCCACGGTATTAGATACCAAGATAGATATTGGTAAAATCCACCGACCAAAAACGTCGAAGCTATTACCAAATGTATTGAGCAAAGAAGAGGTAAAAGCTATTTTGACTGCACATACAAATGTCAAACACAAGATGATGCTAAGTATGATTTACAGTTGTGGTTTGCGTTGCGGCGAACTTTTGGCATTGAAGCCAGTGCATATCGATTCCAAAAGAAATATAGTTATGCTTAAAAACTCAAAGGGCAATAAGGACCGGATTGTTCCGCTGAGTCCAAAAATATTGGAATTGCTCCGAGATTATTATTTAGTCTTCAAACCAATAAATTTTTTATTTGAAGGAAGTATAGCAGGAACTCGCTATAGCGAAAAAAGTTTGCAGAGTGTATTGAAACAGGCGTTAAAAAAAGCAACTATTACAAAGCCAGTTACGTTGCATTGGCTGCGGCATAGTTACGCAACTCATCTTCTGGAGAGTGGTACAGATTTAAGATATATTCAGGAACTTTTGGGTCACAACAGTAGCAAGACGACCGAAATTTACACCCACGTAAGCACGAAAAGTATTCAGCAAATAAAAAGTCCTTTTGACGATTTATAAATATAATTTTCTATATTGTTCTAGAAAATAACACTGACGTTTGACAGACATACACACCCAGATTTGGGTTAATATAACTGACGTTGTTAGACATATAAACAAGTTAGCAAACATTTTAAAACCATCGTCATATGAGATATCTTGCAATACTATTCACATCACTTTTTCTATTCACTTCTTGCAAGAATGAAATCAAAGAATATGACAACAAACATAGATTGACAAAAGAATACAGTTTGAATG
>JBBSQV010000074.1:0-13069 GCA_038243675.1 Flavobacteriales bacterium | reverse complement strand
TCATTTTGATATCACAAATATAACAAATACATGAGTACAACGACAACTACAATGCCTTTCGTAGCCTTTAAAGTAAAAGATATTTCACTTGCAGCGTGGGGAAGAAAAGAAATTGAACTTGCAGAAGCAGAAATGCCAGGACTAATGGCGCTAAGATCAGAGTACAAAAACGAACAACCACTTAAGGGTGCTCGTATTGCAGGATGTTTGCACATGACTATCCAAACTGCAGTACTTATTGAAACTCTTATCGCACTTGGTGCAGAAGTTACATGGTCTTCATGCAATATATTTTCTACTCAAGATCAAGCAGCAGCAGCGATTGCAGCAGCTGGAATTCAAGTTTACGCTTGGAAAGGTCTAAACGAAGAAGATTTTGACTGGTGTATCGAACAAACTTTATTTTTCGGAGAAGATCGCAAACCTTTAAATATGATTCTTGACGATGGTGGGGATCTTACCAATATGGTAATTGATCGTTATCCAGAACTTGTTGCAGGAATTAAAGGACTATCTGAAGAAACAACTACAGGAGTTCACAGATTATATGAAAGAGTAAAAGCTGGAACGCTTCCAATGCCAGCAATTAACGTAAATGATTCGGTTACAAAATCGAAATTTGACAATAAATACGGATGTAGAGAAAGTGCTGTTGATGCTGTAAGACGTGCAACAGACATTATGCTTGCAGGAAAAAGAGTAGTAGTTTGTGGATACGGAGACGTAGGAAAAGGAACTGCAGCATCTTTTAAAGGAGCTGGATCGATTGTTACTGTTACAGAAATTGACCCTATTTGTGCGCTTCAAGCTGCAATGGACGGATTTGAAGTTAAGAAATTAAATACTGTTGTTGGAAATGCAGACATCATTATTACTACGACAGGAAATAAAGATATTGTTCAAGGATCACACTTTGAGCAAATGAAAGACAAAGTTATCGTTTGTAATATTGGTCACTTTGACAACGAAATTGATATGGCGTGGTTGAACAAAAACCACGGTGCATCAAAAGACGAAATCAAACCACAAGTTGACAAATATACGATTGACGGAAAAGATATAATTATTCTTGCCGAAGGTCGTCTAGTAAACTTAGGTTGCGCTACAGGACATCCAAGTTTTGTGATGAGTAACTCATTTACAAATCAAACTTTAGCTCAAATCGAGTTGTGGAAAAACTCTGCAAACTATGAGAATGAAGTTTATATGTTGCCAAAACACCTTGATGAGAAAGTTGCTGCTTTGCACCTTGCAAAATTAGGAGTAGAACTTGAAACATTAAGAGATGATCAAGCTGCTTATATTGGTGTTGACGTAAAAGGACCATACAAACCAGAATACTACAGATATTAATCTGAAAGTAATATATTTATTAGAAAGCCTTTGTGATTGCAAAGGCTTTTTTGTTTTTTACGACCAGAAATCTTTATCGTGGATAATTTTCTAATACCTCTATCTGAATAGTTTGATATTCCTCTGGAGTGACAAATTTACCTTTTGAAGGTCGTTCGATTTGTATAGCCTTATCTTTGATTGCCAATTCTATTTTCGATGCGTAAAAATAAATTCCTGTACTAAACCTTCCCTCCAAAACCAATCCTGGCAGTCCGTCCAGACCTCTAGGCCCATATTGATAAGGAAGTTCTGGAGCAAACCATACTTCTGGATAGGAAACTGTTTCCTTGTCTCGGCGTTGGTCGTAATCTCGCACTACGCAAGTAGCTTTATAGCATTTGTATCCGCTGATCATTTTACTTTCGGAAGTGATTGTCCACTTATATTCATCATAAGGTCTCTCAATATTAAAAAGCTTATTGGCAAAATCAGTTTGAGTTATTTTTTCCTTTTCTACAATGTCTTTATAATAAACTTTAGATCCTCCAACAATCATCAGGGCCGACTGAGCAGCATCTTTACTAGTGCTGTAAAGTTTCTCTACAACACTAAAAATACTCTTACTATTTGTGAAAAATAGTTTAAATTCAATCTCCGCGAAAGTGTTCGCAATCTCTGCAAAATGATCTTTCATTTCAGTACTGCGAACAGATTTTTTTGGAGAATCATTTACGATTCTTCCTACTTTATAAGTTACGCATGAAATTTGCGTCTCACTCTTAGTTTTTGCCTCCTGAGGAAGATTATGTCCAAGCACTATAAATAATATGGAAAATAATATACTGTTCATTTTTTGGAATTATTGATTAGAATAATCAGCTGCAACTGGCAAGCAAATAATATTTAACCATAAATATAAGAAATTTCTACATTATCAAAAGTAAAATGGTTTTCAAGATTGCTCGACGATTAAAATAGTTTGTGGACAGCACTATAATGCAGTTTTAATATATTTTGATCCAACTCGTTATTTAGCCACTTCTGCATACAAAATTTTAATACATTTGATACCAACCAATTGAAAAACTAATTAATTATGAAAAAGCTAGTATT
Organism: Flavobacteriales bacterium; assembly: GCA_038243675.1. Taxonomy (GTDB): domain Bacteria; phylum Bacteroidota; class Bacteroidia; order Flavobacteriales; family Flavobacteriaceae; genus Flavobacterium. The sequence goes on along the minus strand of JBBSQV010000074.1, from coordinate 10,621 downwards.
TACTATTGCGGTCTTTGGATTATTATTTGCGACATCTTGCAAAAAAGACACAACCAAAGAAACAACAATCGAATCTGATGCTAATAGCACAACTATAACAACAGAGACAACTACCGAAACCAATTATGACCCGAGATTGGAAAGTGCTGAGTTGAAATTAAAAAATGCTGAACGCGAATTGCAAGCAGCAAAAGATCGTGGCGATGCGCAAGCAGAAACCGCAGCACAAAAAGCTGCTGATGATGCTAAGATGTCGTGGGAACGCACAAAAGCAAGCTTTGAAGAAGCAGGACGCAAAACCGGAGAAGCAATTGATAGAGCTGGAGAAAAGTCGAAAGAAAACTACAATGAAGTTTTAGAAAAAGCTAAAATTAAATAATAATAAACCCTGCGAGATGCGGGGTTTTTTGATTGAAAATTGAAAGATTTAAAGATTGAAGAATTTAAAGATTCAAAGAATCAAGAAACATGAGTCGATATGGCAATCGATACCATCCAAAGTATGGGCTTTTGTTTGTATTTGACTTGAAGAAGAATGAAATTGAAGCTGGTGAACGAAATTTTAATCAATCATTTAATTGGGAGGATGCGGTTTTTGAAATATTTCATTTTGTCGCGCAACTTTGTTTGTAGACAATAATTGAATAGAATTCGGTTTTGCGAGAGGGATGGTCGTGAAAATCCTTTATTGTGGCTTTGCGGAGCAAAAGCTACAATAAGATTGGGAACAGACAGCCCGACCTGAGCCACATGATTATTTGAAGTTTTTCCGAAAACATTCTGGCGAAGGTCTCGCCCAAATAAAAAATATGAATTCAATTTGGGAAGTTATTGCAAAAGTAAATCTCACTTTACTCCACAAAAAAAGCCCACAAATTGTGGGCTTTTTATATTTGATAATTCAATTGAACTATGCTTCGAATGGAAGGATAGATACGTATGATTTATTGTCTCTTTTCTTTTGGAACCTAACAACTCCATCAACTCTTGCATGCAAAGTGTGATCCTTGCTAATGTAAACGTTTTCTCCTGGATTGTGTTTTGAACCTCTCTGTCTTACGATGATGTTCCCAGCAATAGCAGCTTGTCCTCCATAAATCTTAACGCCTAGACGTTTTGATTCTGATTCTCTACCATTCTTCGAACTACCGACACCTTTCTTGTGAGCCATGACGTATAATTTTTATTTGTTAATATTATTCTGCTATTGCTTCAGTTGTAGGTTGTGCTTCTGGAGCTTTTCCCTCTACATTTTTCTCGCTTTTTGCAGCAGTTTTGTTAGCAGCAGCAAATGTAATACCCGAAATTTGAATCTGAGTCAAGAATTGACGGTGACCATTTTTCTTTTTGTATCCTTTTCTTCTCTTTTTCTTGAAAACAATTACCTTGTCTCCTTTTAAGTGCTGAAGTACTTTCGCTTCTACTGAAGCACCTTCTATAGCTGGGGCGCCTAAAGTGATTGAACCGTTATCGTCTAACAAAAGAACTTTTGCAAATGAAATTGCATCTCCTTCTTTGTCTGCTAGACGGTGAACGTAAACCTTTAAGTCTTTGCTTACTTTAAATTGTTGCCCTGCTATCTCTACGATTGCATACATACCAATGATGTTTAAGTTATTATAAAATGGCTGCAAATATACAAATTAATATTATTCATACAATAGCAGCCAAGTAAAAAAATATTTATTTATACATTGTTGCAAAGTTAATCGGCTTATTGTCAAACAAGAATAAGATATTAAACTAAAAAAAGTACATTTGTGTAACAAACTACTTTTTTGTAGACATATTATACCAAACACTTAATTATTAATCTTTATGAAAAATTCATTAATGGCTTTAACTGCTGTGCTTGCATTAACTGCTACCGCATCTGCCCAGAAAGTAGCTTTTGAGGAATACGACTTAGCAAATGGAATGCACGTTATCTTGCATAACGATCCTTCTGCGCCAGTTGTAATCACATCTGTAATGTACCATGTAGGTGCGAAAGACGAAAATCCAGAACGTACTGGTTTTGCTCACTTCTTTGAACACCTATTGTTTGAAGGAACAAAAAACATCGATCGTGGAGAATGGTTTAAAATTGTAACTTCTAATGGAGGAACAAATAATGCCAATACTACCGAAGACAGAACGTACTACTACGAAGTTTTCCCATCAAACAATCTTGAACTTGGATTGTGGATGGAATCTGAAAGATTGATGCATCCTGTAATTAATCAAATCGGAGTAAACACTCAAAATGAGGTTGTAAAAGAGGAAAAAAGACTTCGTTATGACAATAGCCCTTACGGAGAACTGATTCCCGCTATAAAAAAGGAAATGTTTACAAAACACCCGTACCGTTGGACAACAATTGGATCTATGGATCACTTAGATGCTGCTACTCTTGAGGAATTTCAAGCATTTAATAAGAAATTCTACGTACCTAACAACGCGGTTCTTGTAGTTGCTGGAGACATTAATAATGTTCCAAAAACTAAAGAATGGATTCAGAAATATTTCGGACCTATCAAAAGAGGTGCAGATATTAAAAGAGAAACATTTGTAGAAGCACCGATTACAAAAACATTAACCGCTACGCACGAGGATAACAACATCCAAATTCCGATGATTGCTTTATCATACAGAACTCCATCTATGAAAACACGTGATGCTAGAGTGCTGGATATGATTTCTACGTATCTAAGCGATGGTAAAAGTTCTAAACTTTACAAAAAAATCGTTGACGAAAAGAAAATGGCACTTCAGATTGGAGCATTTATGTACGGACAAGAAGATTATGGAACGTACATAATTTACGGTCTTCCACAATCTCCATTTACAGCAGAAGATGTTCGTAAAGAAATTGACATGGAGATTGTGAAACTTCAGACAGATTTGATTTCTGAAAGGGATTTAGAAATGCTTAAAAACAAATTTGACAATCAGTTTGTACAAGCAAATGCAACTATCGAAGGTGTCGCTGACAACTTAGCAACTTATTATATGCTTTATGGAGACGTAAACCTTATCAATACAGAAGTTGATATGTATCACTCAATAACGAGAGAGGAAATTCGCGATATGGCTAAGAAATATCTTAACCCAAATCAGAGATTGATATTGAACTACGTTCCTGCAAAAGATAAAGCTCAAAACTAAGATTTAAAATCATGAAAAAAACAATTATAGTATTCTCAAGCCTGTTTTTAACCTTAATTATGCAAGCACAAGACAGACCGATGCCCACTCCGGGGCCATCTCCTACTATTAACATTAAGAAGCCACAGACTTTTAGTCTTCCAAATGGTTTGAAAGTTATGGTAGTAGAAAATCACAAACTCCCTAGAGTTTCTTACAACCTTACGATCGATACTGCGCCTTATGCAGAAGGACCGAAAAAAGGAGTATCAGAACTTACTGGAAGCATTATGGGAAGTGGTTCTAAAAAAGTAACCAAAGATGCTTTTAACGAAGAAGTAGATTTCCTTGGTGCAGATATTAATTTCCGCATTAGTGGAGCAAGCGCAAGCGGACTTTCAAAATATTCTAAAAGAATTTTGGAACTAATGGCTGAAGGTGCACTTCATACTGAATTTACTCAAGAAGAATTAGATAAGTCTAAAGCTAAATTTATCGAAGGATTAAAATCTCAAGAAAAAAGTGTTCCTGTAGTTTCTGCAAGAGTTACTGACGTTCTAGCTTTTGGAAAAAATCATCCTAATGGAGAATATGTAAGCGAGGAAACTCTTAATAATGTTTCTTTAGCGGATGTTAAGAAATTCTACTCAGAATATTTCGTTCCAGGAAATGCTTATTTAATCGTTGTTGGCGATGTAAAGTTCAAGGAAACTAAAAAAATGGTTGAACAACTATTCGGATCTTGGAGAAAAGCGCAAGCGCCAAATCAATCGTATGCAGATCCACAAAACGTTCAGTACACACAAATCAACTTGGTTGATATGCCAAACGCAGTTCAGTCTGAAATTGGTCTAGTAAATACTGTAAAACTTGAAATGAATAGCAAAGATTACTTTCCAGTACTTGTTGCAAATCAAGTTTTAGGTGGTGACTTTAATAGTTACCTAAATATGAATCTTCGTGAAGCTAACGGATGGACTTATGGTGCGCGATCTGCTATTGGCGGAAGCCGTTACGTAGGTAAATTCAGATCTTCGTCTCAAGTTCGTAATGCTGTTACGGATAGTGCAGTTGTCGAATTTGTAAAAGAATTGAAAAGAATTCGAACTGATAAAGTTGACGAAGCTACATTGAAAAGTGTAAAAGCTGGATATATTGGACGTTTTGTAATGCAAATTGAAAAACCACAAACGGTTGCGAGATATGCGTTGAACATTGAGACGGAAAATCTTCCTGCGGACTTCTATGAGAACTACATCAAAAACATTAATGCAGTAACTGCAGAAGATGTTAAGCGTGTAGCAAACAAATATTTCTTGTCGGACAATACAAGAATTGTGGTTGTAGGTAAAGCTTCTGAAATTGGACCGGGACTGGAAAAATTAAAGATTCCAATGTTCTATTTTGACAAATATGGTAATCCTATTGACAAACCAGTTAGCAAAAAAGAAGTTCCTGCTGGCGTAACTGCAAAGACAGTTGTTGACAATTACATCAAAGCTATTGGTGGAGAAAAAGCTGTAAAAGCTGTAAAATCTCTTACAATCACAGCATCAGGTACTGTACAAGGAACTCCGCTTGAATTGACTACAAAAACTACATCTACAAATAAGCAGATGGTAGAAATGAAAGCAATGGGAATGACAATGATGAAGCAAGTTGTAAATGACAAAATGGCTTATACTGAGCAACAAGGGCAACGCAGAGACCTTACTGATGAGGAATTTGCTGAGAAAAAAGCTGGCACAACAATCTTCCAAGAACTTGCTCCTGCTATCAATTCGGCTAAATTAACTGGTATTGAGATAATGGACGGAAAAGATGTTTATGTACTTGTTGACGGAAAAACTACTCGTTACTATGACGTGACAACTGGACTTAAAGTTGCAGAATCTCAGACTATCGAACAAGGAACTCAGAAGATGACACAGACTACTTACTATGATGATTACAGAAAAGTAAAAGACATTAAAGTTCCTTATAAAATTTCTATGAATGTTGGTATTGATATCGATCTTACTGTTACAGATGTTAAGATTAACGAAGGTGTTACAGATGCAGATTTCAAATAAAAAATTTGATTCTATCTAAATACAAAGCCCCGTCATTTCAGCAATGACGGGGCTTTTTTTATATAATATTAATTACTTCTTTCCAGCGAGATATACTCCTATCAGAATTATAAAAGCACCAACAAATTGCGTTGGCGTAAATAGTTCCCCATCTAGCATTCCCCAGAAAAAAGCAACTACTGGAATAAGATACGTTACTGATGTAGCAAATACAGGAGATGTGGTCTGAATTAATTTGAAGAAAATCAAGTTTGCCATTCCCGTTCCAACTATTCCTAATATCACAATGTACATTACAGAAGTTTGCACAATCTCTTGATCGGCAACTTGAAAGAAGCCTGAAAAAAATAGTATTATTGTAGCAGGAATTAAAAGTGTCAAAAAGTTTCCTGTACAAATAGTTAGAGGATGCATATCTGATAAGTATCTTTTAATAAAATTCACGTTCAAAGCATATCCTATGGACGCCACTACTACCAGTAGTGCATAGTAATAATTTTGCTCCGGATGATTCATCGCGCCGTTCAGTATTAAAAGCAATGTTCCTCCAAGTCCAACCACAACACCAATCACTTGTGCTCTCGTAAAAGTAAGTCCGAAAGCTGCCGCACCTAATATTAGTGTTGCCAAGGGTGTCGTTGCATTGAGCACGGCACTTACCGAGCTATCAATTTCTGTTTGTGCAAGTGCAAATAGATATACCGGCAAAAATGTTCCGCAGAAAGCTGTCAATGCGAGGTACTTCCATTTTCCCTGTGGAATTTTCGGTAAATTTTTAAAACCTATAACCAACAAAAATAGCCCAGCGAAAATAATTCGGAGTGATCCCAATTGTAACGGGTTCAGTCCTAACAATCCTTTTTTCATAAGAATAAATGAACTACCCCAAATTAATGAGAGGATTATAAGTTGAATCCATTTCGCGTGTTTTTGTTCCATTTGTAACTGCTTTTAAGAGAGCGCAAAATTGTAATAATTTTGTGAGACATCCTTACTTTATTTACTATTTTTGTAATGCATTATAATTAAAGACAATTTTATCCATAATTAACAATCCTCACTATGACTTTTACAAAATCCCTATTTTCGTTAGCAGTAGCAGGACTTCTTTTTGTAGGCTGCAAAGACACAGCGACATCTGATGAAGCTGGAAGAATTACAGAAACAGAAGTTTCGCATGACGCTCCACTAGTGGCTAGCGGTAAAATAGAAACTGCAAGTTTTGACATCTCTGGTATGACTTGCGCGATGGGTTGTGCAAAAACAATTGAAGAAAATCTTAGCAAGGTTGACGGAGTCCAAAAAGCTACTGTAGATTTTGATACTAAAACTGCAACCGTAGAATATGACAACGGAAAACAATCTCCTGAAAAACTTATCGAAGTAGTAGAAAAATCAGCAGATGGAAAAACTTATAAAGTAGAAAGCTCTAAATCTTCTGGAGATCAAGCAGCACTTTTTCCTCAAGAAAAAGCGAAAGCTAAAAAAGACAAAAATGCAAAATCAAAAAAAGAATGCAAAGACGATGAAAAAAAGAAAACAAAGCATAATTTTATTTTCTGAAATAATAAAAAATGCCCCATGTTTTAAAACTTGGGGCATTTTTTATTAAAACATATTTCGGAAACTATTCCATTTCATAGATTCCATTATCATTCGCATATCATTCTTAATATAATCTGCGGCTGGCATTATCGAATCAAAATTTGGCTTGGCATAAAAGTAAACAGATCCAGTAACAAAGTGACTTGTACTATCCGTCACATAAAACTGCGCATTCGTAGCCGCATTTCCTTGCACCTGATAAAACATTCCATAAACCTTACTATCTCTATTAATATAAGGCTGCTCGACAATGTCATCTGCCTTTATTACGTGTTCATAAGTAAGCTTTTGCGCGTCTTGTAAGAGCGCTTTGATGTTTCCATTGACATCTTTGTAAGTCAAAAATATCGTCGCTTTCATCTTTGGGTAATCTATTGTGAAATTGCAATTTCCTTTGCCCTTTAACACCGCGTCATCATTCATTTCAAAACTGTAGCGACATTCATTTTCAAATCGCACAAACTCTGCCTCGTCATATTCTAGACGCAGTTCTGCCTGGGGTTTTGGAGTAACATCTTCTTTGCAACTTATTAGCGCAAGCAGAATACAAAAATATAAAAAGCGTTTAATCATTATCTGTACTTCTTTTTGGAAAATTAAAACGGTAAATCATTAATTGGTCGTGCTGGAGTTTCGGACGCTTGTGGAATTTCTTCCGAATTTAAAGCTGCGTTTTTCTGAGCATCCGCATTTTTCTTAGTCGAAAGAAACGTAAATTCGGTCACAATTATTTCAACTGTACTTTTCGGACTGCCATCCTCCGTTTGCCATTGTCTTGATCGCAAACGTCCTTCAACATAAATTTTATCTCCTTTAGTCAGGTATTTTTCGCAAACTTCTGCAGCTTTATTGCGGACGACAAGGTCATGCCATTCGGTAGTATTAATTTTCTCACCATTCGATTTATTCACATAAACCTCGTTGGTAGCAAGTGAAAATCGACCAATGCAATTACCACCTTCAAAATAATGAAGTTTTACGTCATCACCAAGATGCCCAATCAGCATTACTTTATTAAGAGTTCCATTCATTGCGAGAATCAATTTGGGTTGAAATTCAAAGATACATTATTTGAGTCCACTCCTAATAATACCAACTCGTTAATCTTTGTTGAAGAATTCAAAAATGGTAAAACTGGAATTTACATTTGCAAAAAAAGTCTATAAAAGTTTTTTGCTTTCGCCGAAAGAAATCTGCTTTCAACTACCTTAATTAGTCGCGATCTACGCTAGTGCTTTCTTTATAAAATTGTGAATGACAATCGGCACAGGTTAGAAACTTTGGCCTTTCAACCGAAACACCTTTTCCGAATTTTCATCTTCCAAAACTATCTATAATTTAATACAGAAGATGCAGATGGGATAATCTAGAGATTAAGACCAAAAATTTTCTTTGGCTTTCGCCGAAAGAATACTGCTCGCAACAAGTTAGTCAATTTCTACACCAGTGCTTTCTCTATAAAATTATGTATCACAATGGGCACAGGCAGAAGTTTCAATCTTTCAACTGAAATACCATCCTGCAAATTCCCATCAACAGACACTTTCCAAAACTTTATATGCAAATGCTGATGCGACAATTTATGAATGATATCACATTCAAAATCCTCTACTCCTACAATTTCATTTCCGTTAAAATACTCCGATTCTAACTTTTCCGAAACTATATCGAGTGGTGCAACCTGCTCTGTTTCTAAAAGTGGAAAGTCATATAAGTTTTGCCAAATCCCCTTCTCCACTCTCTTCTCTATTTGAGTATTTCCAAAATTATCTTCGGCAACAAGGTAATTAAAGTGTCGGATTTTCGCTTTTGATTTCTTAGATTTCACTGGCAATTGCTTGACCTTATCAAGTTTTAAAGCAAGGCACGAATCATTAAAAACACAAATACTGCAGTCTGGATTTTGTGGCACACATTGCAGCGCACCAAATTCCATAATTGCCTGATTAAAGGTCGCGGCATCATTCTTCGGAAGTAATTCAGCCGCCAAAGCAGCAAATTCCTTCTTCGCCGCGGGTTGCGCAATATCGGTTTCAATATCAAAATAACGCGATAGCACACGGAAGACATTTCCATCCACAACCGGCACAGCTTCATTATAACAGAAGGATGCAATTGCCGCTGCTGGATATTCGCCAACACCTTTTAGCTTCAATAAATCCTTAAAATTATCAGGAAAAACACCATCAAGTTCCTCGGAAACGTACTTCGCTGTAGCGTGTAAGTTTCTCGCACGAGAGTAATATCCAAGTCCTTGCCAGAGCTTCAAAACGGCTTCTTCATCGGCTTTAGCTAAGTCTTTTACAGTTGGAAAATGCGTTTTGAAAGACAAAAAATACGACAAACCTTGCGCGACTCGCGTCTGTTGAAGCATAATTTCTGAAAGCCAAATACTATAAGGATCAATAGTGTCGCGCCAGGGCAAATAGCGCTTGTTTTGTAAATACCACTTAATAAGTCTGTTAGAAAAAATCATTGTAAATTTAAAGTTGACAAATGTAAAAGTTTATGTGGTTAAATTTTAATTGTTTAGGGTGATAGTTTGTTTTTTAAATTCATATATTTGCAACCTCAAAAATTCATAAGCAATCTTTAAAAAATAAGAAAATGACGAAAGCAGATATCGTAGCTAAAATTTCAGAAAAATTAGGTCTAGAAAAGGGAGATGTTCAGGCGACTGTAGAGACTTTTATGGATGAAGTGAAAAATTCACTAGAAACGGGCGATAATGTTTATTTACGAGGTTTCGGAAGTTTTATCATCAAAACTAGAGCTGAAAAAACAGGGCGTAACATTTCAAAAAATACTACAATAAAAATTCCCGCACACAATATTCCTGCTTTCAAACCAGCAAAAGTTTTTGTTGAAGGAGTTAAAATAAATAATGAAGCAAAATAAACTAAATATTAATCACTAAAAGAACAACTATGCCAAGTGGTAAGAAAAGAAAAAGACATAAAGTAGCTACTCACAAGAGAAAGAAAAGAGCGAGAGCTAACCGTCACAAGAAGAAAAAGTAGTCTAACTACTTTTTCTTTTTTCAAGTTCATTGAAATTGAAGACGTATTAACAACATCAAATCTCAGAGAATATCCCAAAGCACTCTGTGCATAAAGGCTATTTTCTGATTTTTGTTTTATACATTTCTACAGTCTTCTCCGGGTATTATACCTGTTTAAAAAAACGTTTAATCCATCCGAACGATTCGGTGGCAAAAATGTGACCTCCCCTATTTATAGTTAGAGAACATCTTTTTGCAACCTAAAGTCTGGATAAAAATTTACAGTGTGAATAAAGAATTAATCATCAGATCCAGTTCTGAAGCCGTAGATTTTGCCTTATTAAAAGATGGAAAACTAATTGAATTACACAAAGAAGAAGAGAAAAGCGACTTTCAGGTAGGTGATATATTTATTGCCAAAATCAGAAAACCAGTTGCTGGACTCAACGCGGCTTTTGTACACGTAGGTTTCGAGAAAGATGCCTTCCTACATTACCACGATTTAGGTCCAAACCTTGCTTCGATGCTGAAATTCATCAAACTTGTAAGCGCAGGTAAAATAAAAGATTACTCTCTCAAAAACTTTCAATTTGAGAAAGAGATTGACAAGGATGGCACCATCACAGATGTGCTCAACACCAATCAATCATTAATGGTTCAGGTAGTAAAAGAACCCATTTCTACCAAGGGACCACGTATCAGTTCAGAACTTTCTTTGGCAGGCAGGTACATCGTACTTGTGCCCTTTTCTGATAGAATTTCGATCTCGCAAAAGATAGAAGAAAAAGAAGAGAAAGACAGACTCAAAAGACTGGTA
>JBBSQV010000073.1:0-13221 GCA_038243675.1 Flavobacteriales bacterium | reverse complement strand
GCTTTGAAAACTTAATAAAAGAGCCTTATATTTGCACCCGCATTGAAACAATAAAAACAATGACTCGATAGCTCAGTTGGTAGAGCACATCACTTTTAATGATGGGGTCCTGGGTTCGAGCCCCAGTCGGGTCACAAATTATTTATAATACAATTGTGCGTCCAGATGCTGTAAAGCGATATTTGGAATCCGTATACGGTTATAGATAGGTTTTTTTATATTTATTTTTTTAATGCGAAGACTCGATAGCTCAGTTGGTAGAGCACATCACTTTTAATGATGGGGTCCTGGGTTCGAGCCCCAGTCGGGTCACAAAAGACGTTGCATTGCAACGTCTTTGTTTTTTTAGGCCACGTGGAGAAACGGTAGACTTGCCAGCTTGAGGGGCTGGTGCTCGCAAGGGCGTGTGGGTTCAAATCCCACCGTGGTCACAAAGAAAACCCTTAAACACACTAATAATCAGGAGTTTAAGGATTTTTTAATTTAGCTTTTGTACGATTTATGTACTGTGGATTTAAAAAACCTCAAAATAGCTATAATTTCACGGTTCAACTTTAGTCAGTAGAAATAAAAAAGCCTCTCATTTCTGAAAGGCTGCTTTTTATAATTCGACAAATGAAAGTGTATTGTTATTCCTGAAATATCGACTTTGCAATAATTTGAAAAGATCAAAAGATATTACAGATTTCTTGTCTATTATTTCGTGTCGGTCTTTGAAGTGCATAAGTACTAATTCTTGCAGATCCTTACTTTCTATCAGAATTTTTTTGTTTTCGCTATCAATTGGAACTTTTCCAAAATCAAACTTTTCAAACTTGTCGATCAGCAATATTTCTAATTCGTATAATTCAGCATCGTTAATCATCTTGTAATTGTTTTTTAAGTTCTAAAATTCTTTTCGCTCGGTCTTCTTCAGATAAAACCGTTTTTACTTCAATACTTGTTTCTTGCTGCTTTGGCAAAATGTAAGGTAATAATCTACTTATTGCCGTTATGCGCTCATTGGGTTCTAACTGCTCCAGCATTGCGCCTAATTTTGTCAGCTCTTTGCCTATGATCTTTTGAAGTAGATCTTTTGTTTCGGCTGTTGTTTTGTTTAAAGATCCTTTAGGCCGTCCGTTTACGTTACGTGTTCCTCTAAATCCTGTCATACTATGGTATTTAATTGTTATTTACTATAAATCTACTAATAAAAATACAAAGGAACTTTTAACGCTCCTTTGCTTTCTGATATTTAGAAACCTCTTTTTTCAAATTCCGAAGCGTATTTTATACCGCCCGCATTAATAATTGTCTGTCCGTTGGGTTCACTTCTAAAGAATAAATTTGCGATAGTTGAAATGTTTTTTTGTGAACCTCTAAAGTCAAACTGCATATTTGCAAGACTTGTTAATACTTTGGCGTGAGCTTCTTTTAATTCATTTAGATTTTTAAACAGATCCGTTTCTTTGTCATTTTCTAAATAAATTCTACAACTGCTTTCTAAAATGTCCTCTTTGTCTTCTTCGCTGCAAATAAAAGTATCATTTTCAAATGATATTTGACTAAGTAACAAACCGATTGAGCGGTTGTAAGTTTGCGGGCGAAATTTGCGGAGGTCATAACTCGCTGTGAAAAAGTTATTAAAAACCTCATTCGATCCACTCATTAAATTTTCTTTGATAATGTTGTTTGAAATATTGAGTTTTGAAAAATCATTTTCGCACTTCTCAAAAAACTTTTTATCAATTGCGTTAATATTTCCCGCTGCGATTTCTTTTAGAATATCATTATCAAATTTGCCTAACTCTAATTTTTCATAGGTTGCTTTTGTGATTTCTAAGAGCGTTTTAAACTGCTTCAAATCATAAACGATCTGTGATAACAAATTGTCGTCTTGCTTAATTAATTGTCTTTCCATTTTTTCTCTTTTTAAAGTTGTTCTACTATTGTTTTAATGTCATTTTCAGAAAGTCCATTTTCTGACTTTAGTTTTTGCAGTTTCTCTTGGAGGGTTGCAATTTCCCTTTCTGTCTTCTCAATTTCTTCGTGCATAATTTCTAATTTTTAATGTTTAATTGTTGGTAATGATTATTGTATTTTGCTCCAGTTGGCGGTGGTTTGCTATGCTATTTTTGTTTATAGGTGTAACAAGTGTAACGGCGTTACATTTAATGTTACAGATAGAAAATCTTTAATGTATTGACAATAAGTTCTTTACTAGCTCTGTTACACTTGTTACAGATAGAATAAAATTATATTTATAATTAAGAATACTTATTTAGCTTACTTCTCTAACTTTTTTATTTTTTCCCCTGCGTAACATTTATTTAAGTGTAACAAGTGTAACAACCTTTGATAATCAACGCTTTAGCGGTGTTTTATCCGTAACGCTATGTGTAACAGCGTTACGTTTGATACACATAACTTTTAAAAAACGCTCCATTTTCTATCTCGGTCAGTATATTTCAGCGGCTTTTTATGATGTTTTATATAAATGTCAATCAGGTGCTTTGTGTTTTTCGTATGAAATAGTTTTTCGAGCCTTAAATTATTATCAAACTTATTATAATGATTGAGAAAATCAGAAACACTAAATTCATTTTTAACGCTTAGTAGATCGTAAATAATACGCTCCATTTCTTCCAGTACTACATCATTATTAAATGAAGCTCTAAAATTGTCGTCTGTCTTATTGTAGATAATTCTTTTAAGTCCGTTTTCTAAATAAGCGGCCACACAACCAAAAGAAAAATTATAAAATAAATCCCACTCGGTAATGCTCCATTCTTCAAATAAAGTTTGATTAAATACTTTTTTCGGTGTATTCTCAATATTGAAAAAATCAGAAAATTGAAATTCAAAAAAACGTCTTTCAGTTGAGGTGCTATTTTCTTCTACTCGATAACTCCAGTTCGTTGTAATAATGAATTTAGGCGATTCTTTGAACGCTATAAGCTGGGCGGCCTTTCCTTTACGCTGGCAATTGATACCGCCGCTAATCTGCGTATAAAGTGAATTATAATTAAATCCCGCTGTCACATCGTCAATAATAAAAACGTCTTCGGCTTTAGTCAAGTCTGCAAAATTATGTATGTACTCGGGTTTAAATTCGTCACCACCTTTTAACATTACATTTCTAACTTCTGCAACCGCTTTAGTAAACAAACTTTTACCACGTCCACCGTTCCTGGTCTTGTCATTTGCTCCAGCATCGCTCAAAACAATAGCGGGGTTAAAACTTTCGTCTTTGTATTGACTAAGCAAATAACCATACATCAAACAAAACTTTTCAAAAATTTCATTTTCTGCATCTGTGAGCGTTTCAATTCGTGGATCTTTTCCAGTTGATACCATTGTAAGAAATAGTTCAAAAACACTTACGGCTGCATCAGGATTATAAATAAATTCTCGTTCCTGCGTGGGGTGGGGTGCAAAAAATCCTTTTACGTCTTTGTACTCGCAAATTGACACATCAGTAGTATTTTTGTCATATTCTGCAAAACCATTTTTAAAAGCGATTCCAAAAGTATTTTTTGTATCTCTATGGTATTTTAACGGTATTGGATCTAATAATAAAAATGATTTTTGCACATCGTTAAAATTATCATTTGCAATTTTATTTTCTATCTCGTCAGTATAAAAGTCGTTAATGTTTGACTTCAAAAATGGTGCTGTATCAGTCTTATGATTAAACGGATTTATAACATTATTGGAATTTTTAAATATTGTTATTGTATCGTTTCCAGCTTCTGAAATTCTTATAAATTTTTCCTGCTTAAAAAATTCAGCGTACATTTTCGGACTTGTAAAAATGTTTTGTCCGTTCTCATCAGCATTATAGAAATTTACATTTTCGCTTTCAATTGGTGGCTTTATACATTGCTTAATAGCAAACTTAACTTTGTTGACTTCCAAAACTTCACATTCTACATCAGCGAGAACAAAAACGCCGTCGTGCAATCTCACAAAGTTTATTAGATCGTTTGCTTTTACAAAGTCTTCAATTGCTTGCTTTTCGTAAACTGTCAAATCTCGGTACGTTTGGCCGCTATTATTAAAACGGTCTTCTGTAATAACTTCATTTACTCTTTCTGCATAAACACACGTTAACTGACTACGTACGGCTTCTAACGTGGTTGTTTTACTTCTAGCGTGTAAATTCAGTAAGGTGTTAAAAGTTCGTTTGTTTATAAGGCTGTAAACGTCTGCATCTCTTTTTATATTTAGCTCATTATCTATAAAAGTCGGGAACGCTCGGGAAACGTCATATTCTTTTACCTTAAATGGAAGTTCGCCACGTAATACGCTAGGTAAATTTGTCAAAGGGTTGTACTCTCGATTATCTTTATAGATTACATTAAAAACTTCGTCATATTCCTGCTTGTAATGTCCTTTTAACTTCAGCATCATAAATAAAACATAGTTCTCGAACTGTGCTTTATTGAAAGGATTAAATTTATTATCCTTATCAAACTTTGCGTAATATTCCAATAACTTAGTAATACTATGTTTGAAATATTTAAGATCCAATTCTTTGCCTTTGGAATACGCATTTACATATTTGTAATAATCATTGTTTTGTAATGGATTACTACTAATAAAGCGGCCGTATTCGATTAAACAATTATCAAAGTAAGTTCTATTTGAAATAGATTTTTGTAAAGCATCTGTATAAGTAAAGGTTTGCTTTTTACTTTTCGATTCTTTTTTGATACGCTCTATAAATTCGGCTTTCCAGTCTGATAGTATTGTATTGCTATTCATTGCGGCCAAAGTATTTAGAGTTAAATAAATTCGGGTCGGTTGTCAAATGAAAAGCGTAATGATTCGTAAAGGGGCAAATTGCTTGTTTGCGTGAAATTTGTAAACGGTTGTTTATCTCTAACGATCTTTTACGTCTGCACAAAGATTCTAAAGGTATTATAAAGGCCATAGAAACGACTTTAGCCGTTGTAGGTAAAACTTTAAGCGAAAGTTCCAAACGTCTTTCTTGTGAAAGCTTTACAAACTTTGCAAATGAAATTTTGTAATGATTTAAAATAGTTCTTTGGTAGAATTTAATGTAAATTTGCTTTTGTTGAAAGCGGGCGGCTGTGGTTGGTTGGTTCGCTTTCATCTTACTTCTTTAATGGTTGAATTGTTGCCATTATTTCAGATCGCTTGTAATAGCATTTATTAGCGAACTTGTAAGCAATGATTTTGCCTTTGTTCTGCCAATGCCACAAAGTCGAAGCGTTAATTTGTAACATTTCAAGAACCTGCTCCCTGCTTAATAAATCATCGTTTGTGACTTGGTTTTGAATTTCACTTTTAAAAGCTTCTAATTGAGTTTTAAAAATGTTTGTGATTAGCTCTGAAAGAGATTCGGGACTAACGTTTTGAAGTAAGATTGAATTTGTCATTTTGCAATAGTTTTGATTGATTTCTATTGCAAATATTGGATTGACTTTGACCTATGGACGGGGACGTTTTGACCTAATTCAAGGTTATTTTAAGGTTGCTTTTTTATATTCGTTGTAATCGTTTGTTCTTACAATATTCGGCTTTGTGTCAAGGTGTTGTTTCTTTAGAGTTATGATAGTTCCGTCAAAATATTCACTATTTAACCAAGTAATCCAGTGCTTTAGTTCAATCGTTTCTTGTATTAAATTATCTGCTTTCATTAAATCAAATATTACTCTTAAATCGGCTGCACTACTTCCATTAATATTTTTATTTTCCTTGTAACGTTCCCAAACTTCAAAAGAATTTCCCACAAAAATATTATTGTGCATTTCTTTCAAAGGTTCGGATTCTAAAACCTCATCATTTTTTAATACTTCATTTTGCTGAGGTTTTTTATTTTTGTTGACTTTTAAAGCAATTTTAATTTCTTTGTAGCTTACGGAATTTTCAATTTCATTTATTAAATTTTCAATCTCTGCATAAATCGGACTTTTTACGATGTCAATACATAACTCTATTTTAAGAAAGCCGACCATTAAATTAATTGCATTAAGACAATACTCTTTAATAGTATAAGCCAGTACAACATCGTTAGACTTGTTTAAACCTATAATATAAGGGTACTGCTGAGTTAAAAAATCTATTGCTTCGCTCCTTCTTATTTTTAAGCCGTCAGCGTGTATTTTCGTACCGTTGTTTTTCCATTCAATTACAAACTTATAAGACGAAATAATTTTGCCTAAAAAACGACAAAGAAGCCTGTTATAAATAGTTAATAATTCAATCCTACTTTGTAAATGTTCATTTTTTAGTAGGTCTTTATTCCTTTCAGCTTTCCAGTTCTCAAGACGTGGATAAAAATAAAGTTGATAGTTATTATCTAACATCTTTTCAAATAAGACGCTGTTAGTAATTGAGCTGTAATACTGATTTAATAGTATAGTGTTTTGGTCTTGTTGCATTTTTTATTTGTAGTATTTAAAAGTTTCTTTTGCTAAATCCTTATTGCTTTTACCTATGTAGTTTAAAAATTCCTTTTCTGAACTATGATTTGTTATGTTGATAAGGTGCGAAGTTGGAATAGTACCGTAAAAGTTTGAAGCTAGTGACCGTCTGCCAATATGAGAACTTACTAAATCGCATTTTCTGTACATTTTAGATACTTTTCTATAAATCTTTTCACCGCTTTCAGATTCAGTTTCAATTTTTTTACTTCCAAATACTATTTGAGTAATTCCAGCAATTTCACATACTATCTTAATATAGTCGTTATATTTTTGGTCAGAAATTGAACGTGGAAAATCTCCACTTCTTTTTGCAAGCATCTGTAAAACTTTCGGGTGTATTGCAATAGTAGTCAGTTTGTTTGTTTTCTTCTGCGTAAACTCTAAAAGACTATAGCCGTCTTCCACTCTAATCATTTCTTTTTTAAATCGCATAAAATCAGAAATTCGCTGTCCTAGATAGGTAGATATTATAAGCCAGTCTTTTGCATTATTTAAACTATCAGTTAATTTTTCAGGTGCAATATTTTCAATCATTTGTATTTCCTCAAAAGTTAGAAATATGTTTGTTGCCTTTTCACGCTTAAAACTTAACTTGTCAAGTTCTAAACTTGTATCAACTCCTTTGCTCCTTGCATCAAGACAAACTGTCTTAATCTCGGCAAAATCTCGCTGGGTTGTTATTCTGCTATATTGTTGACTTTCGCAATAATTTGAAAATTCTACTTTGAAAAGTTTATTTACGTCTTTTATAAAAATCGTTTCTTCTCTAAAATCTTGAAGTCTTTCGAGTTTTCTTTGAACAACTTTAATTTTTCTAATCAATAACTCGCTTGGATAGTCATCCTTATGCTTTATGTAATAATCAAAGTACTTTATTAATTCCGTTGGAACTGGTTCTACTTCTACCACCTTATCAAGTTCAGGTCTGTGATAATGATTAATTTGAGTTTGTAGCCAGTCTTTTGTTACCTTTTCAGGATTGAGTAAATTAAAGGCGTTCAAAATATAGTCGTTTATTTTTTTTAATTCTGAGTTTACGGCTGCCCTCTTATTTATAATTTGTACATCCTTTGTGCCTTTGATTTTCTTTGTTTTTTTGTCGGGAACGTGATTTATATTCCAGTATTCCGCATCTACTTTATACTCGGTATTTGCTCCTATAACGACGTTCTTACCGTTGTAAGTGAATAGTAAGCGAGCAACTAAATAAGCGCTCTCACGTGTACTACGGTACAAAAAATTAACTGTTGCCATTGCTTCTATATTTTCTATCGTACAAATATAAGTCTTATTGTACGATTGAAAGCAATTTGATGCAATTATTTGCAATCAGTTACAATAATAAAATAAGTTCTTAAGTATTGATATTATTGATTTTAGATTACATTTGCAATGTTTACGGCTGTTGTATGGTTGTATCTATATTGTATTAAAGTGTTCCCACCGTGGTCACGAATAAATGGAAAAGTCACAAAAAAATAATAAGCTTGCTTAAATTATTTTTTGTGACTTTTTCATTTTCAAAGCGGAGCTTTGTTGGGATGGACGTAGTCAATCCCACCGTGGTCACGAATGAATAGAAAAGGTGTAAAAAATAGTAAGCTTGCTTAAACTATTTTTTACACCTTTTCTATTTTCAAAGCGGAGCTTTGTTGGGAAGCGCGAAGCGAATCCCACCGTGGTCACGAATGAATCAAAGCGGAGCTCTGTTGGCATGGACGAAAGAACAACTAATAGATAACTGTATTATATATAATTTTTATAAAGCAATATTTCAGTTTGTCAAACAACTCTGATTAATCAGTTTTGAGCAAAAGCTGAAAAATTAAAAATTGATTAATACATCGGTACTTTTGTTTTCTAAAATAGTAATAATTTCTAAGTTGTCGTTACTAATTACGTAAAAAATATATACTCCTAAATAAAAAAGGATACAAAGCTTCTAATTTAATTAAAATCTTATCAATTTTATTAAACAAAGAACAACATCATATAAACGTCTGCCACCAATATGCTATGTTTTTTAAATTTAATATGTGCAACACATTTTCAATTAATTTTTCCCTACTTTTATTTCTTCAAAACCATAACCCACAATTCCCATAGACAAGTACTACAATATTTTAGGTGTATCATCTCAAGCTACTATAACTGAAATAAAAAAGGCATACCGCAGCAAAGCGAAAGTGATGCATCCAGACGTGAGTCAAAACCCTAATGCACATGAGCAATTTGTATTGCTCAATGAAGCTTATGAGTACTTGATAAATGTTGATACTTCAGGCAACAGCTCTTTTCAAAGCAGTAAAGCGAGCTATCAGTGGACAAACGAAGATTGGCAGCAGCAACAGCGGGAAAATGCTAAGGAAAGGGCAAGGCAGTACGCGAGAATGCGTTATGAGGAATTTCTGAATAGTGATCAATATAAGGAGCAGAAAGTCGTGGATAGTATCACATCGCATTTAGGTGTTTTGTTATCCTTAATACTATTGACAGTTTTTCCGATTGTAATGTTTTCGCTTGTTGGCGCACAAGCTATTATTGGTCTTTTCTTCGTAAATCTGATTTTACTTCCAATTCATATAAACGCATATCGAAACTTAAAAATATTTAATGGAAACGAGTTTTTAAACTCTATGACCAAACTGTTATATTATAGATGGTTTCAAGTAATCTCGATGGGTATCTTTAATTTAATTGTTCTATTTACTGTTGTAATCCATACTCTTGTTACGATTTCTTATGTTTTTTCAGCATACGCAATTGCAGTACTGGCAATACTAGTGATTGTAAGAAATCCAAAAAATAGAACGTTCCTGAGTTTTGCGGTGGCTCCTTCCCTAATCAGTCTACTTTTCATAATAAACTTCGCCTTTGCATCGGATCCTATAAATGAGAACTTCATTATAGTTTCAGATCCTCAGACCCGTAATACATCAGTGATTACTCTAGAAAAAGGTCAACTGGATGAGTATCCTGGACTTCGAACTTTTTCTGATTATTTTGAAATAAGATATGCTAAAAGCATTGAGTACACTTTTGAAAAAGGACTTTTTGGTTTGTGGGTAATGACAGATTATGATATCGATGGGGATTAAACTTATCTTCAACTTTCTAGCATCCTTAAATTATATTAAAACTACCAATTAAGTTATAAGAAATAAAGTTCAGCGCTAAGTTAATTTTGGACCAATCTACTGCCACAAATAGCAGAAGATTTATCAACCTTTAATTACTCACAATATGAACAGAATTTTATATACAGCTTTCTTATTTTTAAGCATTTTACTCTTTTTAGTTTCCTGCAAAAACACTAATAATCTAGAAGAAAATGATGCGCAATCAGCCCCCCAAATAGAGGCTTCACAACCGACAAACTCCGTCAAAAAGCAATCCGATGGAGTCACAGGAATTTATAATTCGGAAAGGATTAATGCAGATGACGATGCTTGCGAAGTTTCAATAGAAGTTTCTGGTAGTGAAGGAAATTATAAATATTTTCTTAAAAGTACTCGTCAAGATATCAATGGAGTTTTACTAGTGGAGAATTCAGATGTTCCCGGCGAATTAAACTTAATGATGCAAGGATTAAAATATGATATGTACGAAGGCGACAAAAGTACCGGCAAAGCTAGTGCGACAGCTCCTACTCAGGTGCCAGCAACGCTGAAAGGAAATTCTATCACTATTGAAAATAGAGGAAGTGAAACAAATAGTTTTAGTGTTTTTAATGATTGCGCTGGGATGTACATCAAATTACACAAACAAAAAGATTTGTAAATTGCCATTCAAAAACAATATCAATGCTGCTATTTGAGGAGTCATTCAATTCAGACAAAAATTATTTGCCTGAAGGAGGAATTGTTAACTTTTACGGAAAAATTTTCGATCGAAAGGCTGCAGATTATTTTTATAATATTTTACTAGAGACCATTAATTGGCAAAATGATGAAGCTGTGATCTTCGGAAAAAAAATAATTACAAAACGCAAGGTTGCGTGGTATGGCTATGAACACTTTAGTTATACCTACTCTAACAATACTAAAACTGCTATGCCTTGGACTGCGGAATTGCTTGAACTAAAACAAGCAGTTGAAACAACGTCGGGCGAAAATTTTAATTCTTGCTTGCTCAATTTATATCATACAGGTGAAGAGGGAATGGCTTGGCACAGTGATGGCGAAAAAGATTTGAAGAAAGAAGGTGCTATTGCTTCAGTAAGTTTTGGTGCTGAGCGTAAATTTTGCTTTAAGCACAAAAAAACTTCAGAAAAAGTAGAATTATTGTTGCCACATGGAAGCCTTCTCATCATGAAAGGTCAGACACAAGCTAATTGGCTGCACAGGCTGCCTCCCACAAAAAAAATTTCCACTCCTAGAATAAATCTAACTTTTAGAACTATCTTAAAGAAATAATATCTTCCTATTATTTGTTGAAACGGATTCAAAAAATTTCCTCTTAATTGACTTTAATGATTGTACTTTTTAAAATAAATAAGTTTTAAAAGAGTTAAACGAGAAATACCTATATACATTTATTATTAAATCATCATCGACTTTGCAAGAAGGATGGCAGTAAACCTGTGTGAAGCGAACTGCCGAAGCAAATTTTTTATTGTGGCCTGCGCTGCGCAGCAAAATCTACAATAATTTTGGGAACAAACAGTCCGACCTAAATCATTTTTATTTATTATGCTCAAAAATATAAAGATGGAAGTACTTCGTCCGCAGCAAACGTTCTGGCAAAAGTCCCCTCCAAAATAAAAAATGCCGACGACATCTTTTGAGATTATATTGTAAAAATATATTGGATCATATTCCATCAAACATAAACGAAAAACGGCTCCCAAAACAGGAGCCGTTTTTTAATTATATAAATATTTCGTTTAATTCTTACTAGCTTTTTTGAGATCCTCTCCGCCAGGAAGTTTTAATTTATCTGTAAGAAGAGCAATCTCATTCAGTTCAAACGTACCTATTAAAGACATAAGTACTGTCTCACTTCCATTAGATGATCCATCAATTAACATTAGTAGTTCTTTTACTTGAGTAGGTGTTGCTCCTGCTTTGACCATAATTTTTACGTTCTGACCTTTGTCATTTACACGCATTAATTCGTCAAGACCTGCAGTTTTTATATAAGATGCGGAGGTCGCTTTCATATCGGCAACTACGCTACTATTTGTTGTCCTAAAAACTTTGAGATTGTCAAGTTTTTTAATTAAGTCTAAATACTGCTGCGATTCATTGCTCTTGACGTTGCCCATCATCTGGAACATTTTCTTATTTACGATAACAGCATTTACACCTTCTTTGCCATCGTATTTATCAAAAGCATTTTGACCAAAGAAAAGTAGCGGAGTAAGTATTAAAAAAAAAGTAGCGAATAATTTTCTCATATTTATATTTGTAAATTTTTAATTTGTAATTGAGTCATTTTCGACAAAGATTTTATCTTTAGCCTTATCGTATTCTTTAATATAATGCACACTGTAAACGCCTTTATTTATACTTAATGAAAGTAGCTCCAAAGCATCTTTTGTTTCGTAGTAAACCTGCCGCTGCTCCTTTGTCATTCCGTCATCGTTCGTAAAATAAACAATAGTTGCCACAATAACAATTGCTGCTACCGATAACCATGCCAAAGCCTGTCTCT
Organism: Flavobacteriales bacterium; assembly: GCA_038243675.1. Lineage (GTDB taxonomy): Bacteria > Bacteroidota > Bacteroidia > Flavobacteriales > Flavobacteriaceae > Flavobacterium. Next base: position 1,132 of record JBBSQV010000073.1, on the reverse strand, counting down.
TATTTTTTCCAATTATTTTCGGCTTCTCCATATCTTTTCTTTTACAGGGCTAAAATAGTAAACAAATACTTAAAACATCAATTAAAAATATTTATAAATTCAGACATTATCCCAGTTGCTAGTTTGATTTAACGAAAAAAGCTGACAGATATCTGTCAGCTTTGATTCTTGTAAACTACTAAATTTTTACATATTAAGATAAAATCCTGCTGGACCAATCTTTGTAGTAAATGTTTTAACATTGGTACCATTTGCACTAAAAATTTTCATAGTACCATCTTCGGTAAATCCATTTGCATCTGCAGTGAAAATATAGCCATCGATTACAGCAAATCCGTAAAGGGTAGACCAACCATTGTCAGCTAGCGTAAACAGTGGAAGCTCATTCAGATTTACGCCATCTATAGGCATTGCATAAATTGCTGATCCTACAGTGTAAAAAATATTATTTCCATCAACATCCATATTAGTTGCTTTTTTCAGAGTAGTTGATCCTACAAAACTTTTACTATTTGTTTCAGTATTAATTCTGTAAAGTTGAGAACCAGCATCGGTTCCACACATTACATATAGAATTCCATTTTTCTCTTCCATTGAATTTACACCCGTCGAAACTTCGATGGTTGTAGAAACTGTATTATTTGTAGCATCAATTACAGTTACATTCTTTCCGCTTCCATAAGCTCCATTCTGAACAAATATTTTGTTATTTTCAGCCACAATATTCTCAACTGTTTTGTCAATTGCAATATTTGTGATTAAAGCATAGTTTGATAAATTATATACCGAAACCGACTTTGTACCGCTATTGGTCACAAAAAGTTTTCCGTTAGAGCTTGCGCTGTAACGAGGATTATTAAGTCCTTCAGTTATAGTCGCAACTTTTTTGAAACTATATCTATTTACAACCTGAATAACATTTGACGCATTGACCACGATAAATGCTTTGTCATCATTAAAGCTTATTGACTGAACAACATCACCAAGCGCTTCGCCATTATTTTCAGTAGCATAAATTCCGTTTTGGAAAATGTTAAAGTCATTTGATAAAAATGAGATTGAACCATTAGGTTGTCCAAAATTCCCTTCATTTACCACAAGAACTCCTTTATCATAAGTTCCTAATGATGGT
>JBBSQV010000072.1:0-13356 GCA_038243675.1 Flavobacteriales bacterium | reverse complement strand
TGCTCAAGAAGTAGAAAAGCATTTAGTCTATTACAGTAACGAGATGAATATTGGAAATTATTTTGGCTTCAGTGGAGACATCAATTACATCTACAACGAAAAATATTCGGCTAAAATAGGCGTAATAAGCAATATTCGTCGCTCTCCTAGTGAGCCTAGCGATTATACAACTGGTGCGCTAGGAATTTTATCTTTCGGTTTAATTGGAGCTTACGAAACTATGGCTGGAGTAAATCTACAGGTCGGTAAAATATACTATTTAAACTCTAAACGAAATACTCGTCTAAATGCCGCAATTGGAATAGGATACACAACTGTCGAAATTATAGAGAATTGGGAAAAAAGTACAGGCGGAAGTCTTGGGCCAAACTACACATACGATCTAGTACGAGGTGATATTGCAAGTTTAATTATAAGTCCAAAAATAGAATTTCCATTAGGACGCGTTTTTGGTTTCACGATTTCGCCCACTGCGGTCATAAATAATAAAAGCAGCTATTACGGAGTAGGTTTAGGCTATATGATTGGAAGAATTCGTTCGAAGCCGGTCAGGTAAGATTTCAATATCATAATTATATGCAGCAATAATTTAAGTAGGACAGCGCGTTGCTAATAGTATACTGATAATAATTCATTGTCTTAAACCATCCTATCTAAAATTCTATCGACAGTCTGCAGACACTCTTGCATATTATCGTCAGTTATCATGATTGCTTCACTAGAATTCCCATAAGGACCATATTTTTCTGCACGAGATTTGAATAGGCCAATAACAGGAATCTGCGCTGCAGATGCCAAATGCATAATGCCACTATCTGCACCTATAAAGGCGATACAATTGTGCATTGTTGCAGCCATAATTCGGATATCTGAACTATAAAAAGAAGGAGCTGCAAAATTTATCTGAGATACATTTTCTATCGGAAGAATTTCTAAGAAATTAATATTTGGGTAGTTTTTTTGCAAATGATTGTAGAATGTACTCCACCAGTCTTGCGAAAAACATTTTGTACCAGTAGCATACGTAAATAAACAAATTGTTGGCATATCGCTTTTGGTAAGTTCTCGCAAATAACTTTTCCCTTTTTGCTTTTCCTGTTCTGTAAGCATAAGGCTTAGAGTTGAAATCTCCGTATTTGCACTATCAATTCCCAAACTTGCAATATAATCTCTAAAATTTAGCACAGGATATTTGGCCGTGTGTTCTGATTCGTTCTGTAATTGAACAGAATCATCTCCAAAAAATTTAAATTTTGAATCCGTCACCTGAAGCGAAATTCGTCCAGATGATGAACTTTGTTCGACATTGATTGCCAAATCATATTTGGTATTTCGCAGACTAATCCATGCAGAAATATATTTTGCAAATTGTTTAAAATGCTTTTTGGGTAACGTTATAATTTTGTTGATGTATTGATATTCTTGAAATACTACGTGACCTGCTCCTCCTTTCAGAAATAAGTCGATTTTAGCGTCTGGGAAAACTCTATGTACATCTTGTATAAGAGGTGTTATGAGAAGCGTATTCCCTAGTCGGTGATTGGGGCGAGAGATCAGAATACGATAAACCTTACGTGGATCTAGAATATCATTTTTAACATCAGAACGTCCAATGCCATTAGTAAGTTTGTGCGTTATTTTTCTACGTACTGTATTTATGCTCATTGCTAAATTCCTTAAATTACGACGATTTGAGGCAACAAAATTATCGAAACTATACTATTTATTTTGAAAAGGTTCTTCATTTTTTTATTTGACTTTTTAGATCATTTTGATATTTTAGATTCCTGATTTTGCGCGAAGGATGGCAGTGGCATCCTTTGCTGCCTAAACAAATTATGGTATTTTGCACTTAATTTCTGGCAGCAAAGATATAACGGACAGCCTGACCTGAGCCTAAAAAATATAAAATTTTAACACAAATCCTCTAGCTCAGGTCGCGCCCAAAAAAAGAAAAACATCGATCAAAGACCATCACTAGAATCTTTAAATCTTTCAATTCTTCAATCTTTTAATAATTTCCCGAAAGTCTATTTTCTAAAATGAGATAATCACTATATTTGCCAATCTTAATCCGATGATAATGAAATATAAAAGAATTCTCTTAAAACTTAGCGGTGAGGCACTAATGGGAGACCGTCAATACGGAATTGATCCTATAAGACTTGCCGAATATGCAGCCGAAATCAAACAAATTCACGAGACAGGCGTTCAAATTGCTATAGTTATTGGAGGAGGAAATATTTTCCGCGGACTGGCTGGAGCTGCAAATGGTATGGATCGCGTACAAGGCGATTATATGGGAATGCTTGCCACCGTTATCAATGGTATGGCGTTGCAAGGTGCTCTGGAAGATGCTGGAATGCTGACTCGTCTGCAAACTGCGCTGAAAATTGAGGCAATTGCTGAACCTTATATTAAACGTCGCGCGGTGCGTCATCTTGAAAAAGGTCGTATCGTAATCTTTGGTGCCGGTACCGGAAATCCGTATTTTACAACTGATACTGCCGCCGTGCTACGAGGTGTGGAAGTGCACGCTGATGTGATCTTGAAAGGGACTCGCGTGGATGGAATTTACGATAAGGATCCCGAGAAATTTGCTGATGCGGTGAAATTTGACACGATTACTTTTGATGACTGCTTGAAGAAAAATCTGAACGTGATGGATACGACAGCATTTACTTTAAGTTTGGAAAATAAATTGCCAATTGTCGTTTTTGATATGAATAAGAAAGGAAATCTTTTGAAAATCTGTCAAGGCGAAAACATTGGAACGGTTGTAAATGTCTAAGAATTTAGGCAGCTGAAAAATTAGATAATTAAACTGAAAACACAGAGATGAACGAAGAAATTGATTTTATATTAGACAGTACAAAGGAATCTATGGACGGTTCTATTGAGCATTTGGAAAAGGAATTTGCTAATATTCGCGCGGGGAAAGCATCTCCTGCAATGTTGGGAAGCGTATTTGTAGATTATTATGGATCTGCAACTCAAATTTCGCAAGTTGCAAATATTAATGTGCCTGACGCGAGAACCATTACGATTCAGCCTTGGGAAAAAAATATGCTGCATCCAATAGAGAAAGCGATTATGGTTGCTAACATTGGTTTTAATCCAATGAATAATGGTGATCTGATCATTATTACGGTGCCAGCTCTTACGGAAGAACGCAGACGTGACCTTGCAAAACAAGCAAAATCAGAAGCTGAAGATGCAAAAATTGGAGTGAGAAATTCTCGTAAAGATGCTAATACTGATATTAAAAAACTTGAAAAAGCTGGAACTTCGGAAGACGTGTGCAAAAGTGCAGAAGACGAAGTGCAGACACTAACAAATGCGTATATCAAAAAAATTGATGAGCATTTGGCTGTAAAAGAAGCTGAAATAATGAAGGTATAATATATTTTCGAACACTTATTAAAAGTCTGTCCGTCGTAGTTTTTTTGATTATGCTGTGACGGACTTTTACTTTTTTGATCTACCAAAAATCAGCTGCTATAGCAAATGAAATATTTGTGCTTTTTATTTCTATTATTTTCCTTCACTATGCAAGGGCAATTCTCGCTGAGCGGAATTGTCAAAAATAAGGACACTGGAAAAGCAGTTCCGTTTGCGACAATTTCCTATAATACTTCCAATAAAACGGCAGATATCAACGGGCTATTTGAAATTGAAAGTAACAGTCCTATTTTGAGTATCGGAGCAGCTCAAATAGGATTTAGAAAAGAAAGATTTCCTATCAAGAACAATCAGAAACACATCATTATTTACCTTGCTCCTAGCGATGTGGATGAGCATACCGATATAAGAGCGCAGCAGATTATTGCAATGGCAATTTCTTTTAGAGATGACAATAATCCTGCGAAGAAATTGAATTCGTACCAATTTAAAGGTTACAATAAACTTCTTGTGAGTGCCAATCCAGATTCGATAAAAGTTGAATTTGACACCATTACAAAGCGGAATATCTTTGGGAAACGCAAACAGAAAATAGATTCATCTCTTTATAAATTCAAAAAAATTATCGATTATCGAGATCTGATTCAGACGGAAAAGGCATCGCTTTTTCGATATGACGGAAAGCATCTTCAAGAGAATATTCTTGGCGTAAAAATGTCTGGATTAAAAAAACCTATCTATGAAATCTTGGGTTTCAACCTTCAATCGTATTCTATTTATGATAAAAGTTATACGTTGTTAGAAACGAAATACAATAGTCCAATAGCCAAAGATGCTCTCAAAGATTATTACTATCAATTGCTGGACAGCGTTGTTATTGAAGGCAGGAAGACTTTTTTGATCTTTTTTAAAAACAAAAAAGTGAGTCGTGCTTCGGGACTTGAGGGATTGCTTTTTATTGATAGTCAGAATTATGCTATTGCAAAATCTATCATGCACATTGGCGGTGTTTTGGATATTAGCGGGATTCACGATTTTACATTTCTCGAAGAGCAGCAGTTGTGGTGGCCAAAGAAAACGACTTTCCGAATTGTGAAAGGCAGCAAAGATGAGGACATTAAACTTTTGGGAGGTGTGATTAAATTCGACCGAAGTGATAATATTTCGGGAATCGACAGACGAAATGATCCTTCTGACATTACCTACTTACTTTCGACAACGGTGTATTCTGATTTGGAAATCAATGAAGCAGTAGAAATAAAACGTCCTGGGATTTCGATGGTCATCAAGGAATCAGCAATCAACCAGCCGCAGGAATTTTGGGATAAATATCGGAAAGATACTTTAACCCAGCGTGAAATCAACACTTATCTGGCAATGGACAGCCTTGTGATAAGCACAAAAATTGAAAAAAGATTACGATTAGGCAGAAAAATATACAATGGGTATGTGCCAATTGGTGCTTTCGATTTGGACCTGAGGCATTTATTAAGTTTCAATAATTATGAAGGTTTTAGATTAGGACTTGGCGGCATTACAAATGAAAATTTGTCGGAGAAATTTAGACTAGAAGGTTACGCTGCTTACGGAACGAAAGACGGAACTTTCAAGTATAATTTTGGTGCAGCGACACGAATCGGGAAGAGTTCAAACTCGTGGTTAGGCGCTTCGTATACCGATGATGTAAGGGAGATCGCGAGTACTTCATTTGCGATTGATAAGAGAAGTTACAAGATTTACGATCCAAGACCTATTAACATTAGTACTTTTTATAATTACAAAATGTACAAGATCTATATCGAGAATCGCATCTTACCTAAGACCGAAAGTATTTGGCAAGTGTCTACTTCATCGGTTGAGCCAAAATTCGATTACATTTTTTTGAACAACGGAAAATCTTATACTTCTTATAATATGACAACTGCGCAATTGTCATTGCAATGGAATCCTTTTAGTGATTTTCTGCAAACGCCTTCGGGGAGAATGGAGATAGACAAACGCTTTCCGAAATTCACTTTTCAGTTTACACAGGCATTGCCAAGAATCGCGAACAATGATTTTGAATTTGGAAAGGTCGATTTGCGAATTGAATTCGAAAAGAAATATCTGAACGGACAAAAGAGTTCAATCCTAAGTGAAGCGGGTTATGCTTATGGCGATACTCCGCTAACCCATCTATATAATAATTCTCCAAACAATTTAAACAAGGACAATATCATTCAGCGTATTACTTTTTCGGGAAAGAATGCTTTTGAAACAATGTACTTTAATGAGTTTTTCTCCAGCCAATATGTGATGTTTCAGCTAAAGCACGGTTTTAAGAAATCGACTTTTGCAGGTGCTTTCTCGCCAACGATTGTTTTAGTAAGTCGTGCAGCTTGGGGAAATATGGAAAAACCCGAACAGCATTTGGGAATCGATTATAAAACTTTGGATCGAGGTTATTTTGAGTCAGGAGTGGAATTTAATCAGATGTTGCGATTTTTTGGACTTTCTGCTTTTTATAGATATGGGCCAAATCAATTGTCAAGATTTGAAGATAATATCGCAATCAAACTCGGTTTTATTATTGATTTAGGATTCTAATTGCTTGAGACAAATTTCAATCCGATAATTGAAGAAATTAAAGTGATCAGAAAAAAGATTCTCCAAAAAGTTGCTGGCTCTTTAAAAACAAATATTCCAACCAAAACCGTTCCCACAGCACCAATTCCTGTCCAAACTGCGTAGGCCGTACCAATTGGCAGTGTTTGAGTTGCTTTATAAAGTAGAAACATACTGATTGCGAGACATCCTAAAAATCCCATCATCCAGAAAAACGAGGTTCTTCCTGTTGTTTCATTTGCCTTGCCTAGACAAGATGCGAATCCAACTTCAAAAAATCCGCCAATAATAAGTAAAATCCAGTTCATAGTTTTGATGTGATTGATCACTATATAAATGCTAAAATTCTCATCTTCTGAAGACCTTCAATTTAATCGACCCAGATTATTAAAACTTATTGATTTTTGTGGGACTTTGTCTGCTGTCAAACAGATTTGAGATGAAGATGATTTTATTGATTTCGTCAATCCAATATACAATTTTATAGTTTTTATATATAGCTGAGCGGAATTCCTGACTTTTATGTTGTAAAAGAATTTCTCTCTGATTTCCAAGTGGATTTCTTTGTAAAAGTAGAGAAGCTTCAACAATTCCATCCACTAATTTCTGCGCTACATTAACCCCCGCAATTGGTTGATAGTATTCAAAAACATCAAGTAATTTATTCTGTGCTGTTTTTGTCCACACAACTTTCAACTCCATCCTTGGATATTTGTTCTGAAATCTGTAGCAGAAATATAATCACCATTTTTTGCATCTAAAATAGATTGATCAATATCAACATTGAACTGCTCCATACTCAAAGAAGGAAGTTCGAATTGATCTGATTCAGATTTATACTTATTAAGTAAGGTCTCTAAACCAATCAAAATCTCTTCATTTTGCAATAGAAGAAATTCTTGAATTAAAGACAATTTTCGAGCTTCAATAGTCATCTTTTTTTATTTCAAAGATACTACTTTTTACCTCTTGTTTCAATTTGTACTTCGCAGCATAAATTTTTACCTTGAACATAGCTATTAAAACTATTAGGCCTAGACATTTTCACCCTAGACAAGAACCTTTACAAACAACTACTTTATCGACGAAATATATAGACAAATTTAAAAAATAATACGGTTTTCCGTATCTTTGAGACTTAACGTGATGAGATGACAAAATGGTTTGGATTAGGCTTCTGGCAAACAGTTGCTCGCATAGTCTTAAGAAACAGAACAGCGATGCTTGTCGCAATTGGTGCTATTACCGTACTACTTGCCTTGCAATGGAAGAATATAGAGTTTACATATACAGAGGCAAATCTCCTGCCGCAAGATCACCCCGTAAATATTGAGTACAAAGCTTTCCTTGATAAATTTGGAGAGGAAGGAAACTTGATAATAATGGGAGTTAAAGATTCGACCTTATTTACCCCAAAAGCGTATGCTGCTTACGGTCGAATGATGAGAAATCTGAAGACTAATAAAGAAGTTTCTCTTATAATAGCCGTTAATGATCTGAAGAAACTTCAGAAAAACGATTCACTTCAAACTTTTGAAACAGTCCCATTTGTCGAAATTAATAAAGTTGAAGATGCCAAATACCTGCTTCAAATACGAGCTGAACTTTTTACTGATCTCCCATTTTATGAAGGCTTGTTATTTAATAAAAAGTCTGGAAGTGTCCGCTCGGCAATCTATCTTGATAAAGAAATTGTAAATACTCTTGCGCGAAAAGATTTTGTTGTTGAGAAATTAATTCCAGAGGTTGAAAAGTTTGAAAAAGCTACAGGAATCGATTTGCGAGTTTCCGGAATGCCGTATATCCGAACGATGAATGCTGAAACTATTAAGGGAGAAATTGGAATTTTCATCTTGGCGGCTTTGGGAATTACATCACTGATGTTTTTCTTTTTCTTCAGATCTTTTAAAGCTACAATGCTTACGATAGGAATTGTAATCGTTGGCGTGATGTGGTCTTTTGGAATTCTTGGACTTTTAAACTACCCCATCACAGTATTAACAGCACTTTTGCCAACGCTTGTAATTGTAATTGGAGTCCCCAACTGTATTTTCCTAACCAATAAATACCATCAAGAATACAAAATACACAGTAATAAAGTTAAAGCAATTCAGAGAGTTATTACCAAAATTGGTATGGCAACTGTTATGACGAATCTTACCACAGCTATTGGATTTGCGACTTTTGCAACTAGTAACAATAGACTATTGATTGAGTTTGGAGTCGTGACTTCCTTAATGATTATGTTGCTTTGCGCACTTTGCATCGTGGCGCTTCCTGTATTCTTTAGTTATATGAGTCCTCCAAAAGAAAGGCACTTGCAGCATTTGGATCAAAATTATGTTCAAAATTTCCTAGAATGGATTCACCGATGTATTAAAAATCACAGATTTGCAGTATATGCGTCGTCAATTGGGATTTTGATAATCGGAATTATCGGAATCTATGAAATGCGTGTTTCGGGAAGTATCATCGAAGATATGCCTAAAGGGGCGCCTTTCTTTGAAGATATTGTATTTTTTGAAAAAGAATTTGATGGCGTTATGCCATTAGAAATTGTGATCGATACCAAGCGTAAGAAAGGCGTGATGAAACTTTCGACACTCAAAAAGATGGATCAACTGGAGGAAACAATTAATCACATTCCAGAATTGTCCAAACCAATTTCGATTGTAAATCTTATCAAATATTCTAAACAAGCATACTATAACGGAAATCCAGAATATTACGATTTGCCGACTTCTCAAGAGCAAAACTTTATTTTGAGCTACGCCAAAAATGCAGCAAAAGATTCGAAAGAAAATGTGATGAAAAGTTATGTTGATTCGACAGGACAATATGCACGCATCACCACTTTTATGAAAGATGAGAATGGCAGTAGAATGCCGATCATAGAAGCAGAAGTTTTGGCTAGAGCCAAACAACTCTTTCCTGAAGATCGCTATAACGTAAGCGTTACTGGAAAGGCTTTGGTCTTCCAAAAAGGAACTAGTTACTTGCTAAACAACTTAGTTGTTTCATTACTTTTTGCATTGTTTTTGACTTCTCTCCTAGTAGCATTTATGTTTAGATCTTTCAAAATGGTTTTGGTTTCACTAATTCCGAATTTACTTCCCTTGTTGATGACCGCTGGATTAATGGGATTCTTGGACATTCCGCTGAAACCGTCGACGATTCTGGTTTTTGGAATCGCCTTTGGACTTTCGGTAGATGATACCATCCGATATTTGGCTCAATATAGAGAAGAACTGCGCAAGAATAATTGGCGAATCAAACAATCGGTATTTTCTGCTTTTAAAGAGGCGAGTTTGAGTATGTTTTATACTTCAATCGTTCTGTTCTTCGGATTCTTAGTTTTTCTGTTATCAGATTTTGGAGGGACAAAAGCGCTTGGAGGACTTGTAGCCTTGACATTGATTTTTGGATTGCTCGCAAATTTAATGTTATTGCCTTCTTTGGTTTTAACATTGAACAAAACGTTGGCAAACGAACAAGAATTTGTTACTCCTTATATAGATGTTCTTGGAGATTCAGATGAAGAAATTGAAGATTTGGAATCTGAAGAAGATAATTAATAACTGTTGGCCTTTCTGAAATCTAATGCCCTAGCCCTGATGGGAACGACACGAGCGAAGCGAACTGGCGAAGCACATCCTTTCTTGCACTGCCGCGATAGCTGCAGTGCAAGAAAGATACAGCGAACAGCGGGATAAAGCTCCAAAAAAACCACAAAAACTTGACGTAAATCTTTGAAACAAAAGAATTATCTTTGCAGATATTTTGACCCAAAATTGGTGTCGAAATCTACCATATCATCGTACAAAATTTTAGAAAATGAAACATACAAAAGTCAAAGATTTACTTAACAGTACGCGTACTTTGCACGAAGTAAAGGCGAAAGGTTGGGTAAGAACTTTTAGAAATAATCAATTTATCGCGCTTAATGATGGGTCTACGATCCACAATATTCAGTGTGTTGTTGACTTCGAAAATACACCTGACGAAACCTTGAAACGCATTACAACTGGTGCTGCCATTGCAGTTACTGGAGATCTTGTTGAGAGTCAGGGAGCGGGACAAAAGTTTGAAATTAAAGTAAAACATCTTGAAATTTTAGGAGATTCTGATCCGGATAAATTCCCGATGCAGCCTAAAAAACACTCTTTAGAATTTTTGAGAGAGAATGCACACCTTCGTGTTCGTACAAATGCTTTTGGTGCGATTATGAGAGTGCGATCTGTATTGTCATTTGCGGTGCATCAATATTTTCAAGAAAAAGGATTTGTGTACGTTACTACGCCAATTATTACTGGATCTGATGCTGAAGGTGCTGGAGAAATGTTTAAAGTTACTGCGCTTCCTTTTGACGACACGCCACGAACAGAAGATGGAAAAGTGGATTATAGCGAAGACTTTTTTGGAAAAGAAACCAATCTAACCGTTTCTGGACAGTTAGAAGGCGAAACTTTTGCAATGGCCTTGGGTCAGATTTATACGTTTGGTCCAACTTTCCGCGCTGAAAATTCGAATACTTCTCGCCACTTGGCAGAATTTTGGATGATCGAACCTGAAGTTGCCTTTAATGATCTTGACGATAATATGGATCTTGCCGAAGATTTTATTCAGTACGTAATCCGTTATACAATGGAGAAATGTGTTGATGATTTAAAGTTTTTGGAGACAAGACTTTTGGAAGAAGAGAAATCAAAACCACAGGCAGAACGAAGCGAACTTGCCCTTCTAGACAAGCTAAACTTTGTTCTCGAAAACAACTTTAAACGTGTTTCATATACTGAAGCAATTGACATTTTGCGTAATTGCAAACCAAATAAAAACAAGAAATTCAAATATACCATCAACGAATGGGGTGCAGATTTACAGAGTGAGCACGAGCGTTACCTTGTTGAAAAACACTTTAAATGTCCCGTGATTTTGTTTGATTATCCTGCAAATATCAAGGCTTTCTATATGCGCTTGAACGAAGACGGGAAAACAGTTCGTGCAATGGACGTTTTGTTTCCACAAATTGGAGAAATGGTTGGTGGATCGCAGCGTGAAGAGCGGTATGATGTGCTTGTAGAAAAAATGGACGCTTTGGGAATCGACAAAGAAGAACTGCATTGGTACCTGGACACACGTCGTTTTGGTAGCGCAATTCACTCTGGATTTGGATTAGGATTCGAGAGATTGGTATTGTTTGTTACGGGTATGTCCAATATTCGCGATGTAATTCCTTTTCCTAGAACTCCTGGGAATGCTGAATTTTAGATTTGAAGATATTTATAATTTAAGAGAAATCCTGACTGAGAAGTTGGGATTTCCTTTTTTAGCTTACAGCTATCAGCTATTAGCTTTTTTGGCTTGTGAAAAATAGTTGGTACCTCTTATAAACTTTCAACTTCCTGGCGAGTGTAACTGCTCAATTTTGTGGCAGGATGATAGAATCTAGAAAAGTTTATTAGGTTAGAAATACAATAATTTATACCGGGGATTTTTCGGTAACTACTTGAGATGAGTTGGAGAGAATATTGAGTTTGTATCAAAATTGAACGTGCTGCTTTTTAAGGTAAAATAATCATTGCGACGCAGTTGCTTCAAAGTGGGATTTTCAGTTATTTCCTTTTTGGAAAAAAACTGAAAAAGACTAAGTATCAGTGGAATTATATGGTTTTTAGGGCTAAATAAACTCTTTTCACCTTACGCAAGATATTTCTTTTTGAACATTTGGGGAAACCCCAACAATTTCAATAAAAGGCGAAAGATAAACTTCACGCAATCACAGAAAATTGTGGACTAGAAAATGTTAATCGAAAACTCCCTTACTCTTCAATCATCCTGAGAAAAACTGGAAACTAAAAACTTATAACCGTAAACTCTCTTAAACTTCCCGCAATCTTAGAAAAACTGTTAACAGTTAACTGTCAACCGTAAACTTCTTAAACTGTTAACCGTAAACTATTTTAAAAGCAAAAACCTCTTAATTTTTCAATTAAGAGGTTTTCCAGTACCCGGAGCCGGAATCGAACCGGCACGGTTTCCCACTGGTGTTTGAGACCAGCGCGTCTACCAATTCCGCCATCCGGGCAGAAACTTTAGATTCTAAGAACGCTTTAAAAATTTTAAATAAATCTCCAAAACCATCCTTCCCTCTTAGCAGTGTGCAAATGTAAATAAATATTATTCTATATCAACAAAAAAAACTAAAAAATTAATCGCACCTCAACAATATAATCCTTAAATTTGCACCTCGTTACAAAAAAACACAACAACAACTAACTACACCCGAGGCGATTATAGCGATAAGCTTTTATTTTAAGATAAAACTAGGAAGCGAAAGCCGCATCGGAACAAAAAAAAATACATTAAAATGCAACACCAAGAGCCAGAAGCAAAGATTTTTGCCTGTTCGAAAAGTGTATATCTAGCAGAAAAAATTGCCGCAGAATACGGTATTCCGCTAGGTAAAGTAACTTTCTCCGTGTATAGTGACGGCGAATTCCAGCCTTCTTACGAAGAGTCAATCAGAGGGTTACGTGTTTTTATAGTATGCTCTACATTCCCAAATGCAGACAATCTAATGGAACTACTCCTAATGATCGACGCTGCAAAACGTGCATCAGCCAGACATATTACTGCGGTAATTCCGTACTTTGGTTGGGCAAGGCAAGATCGTAAAGACAAACCACGCGTGCCAATTGGAGCAAAACTCGTAGCAAATTTATTACAAGCAGCTGGCGCAACTCGTGTAATGACAATGGATCTGCACGCAGATCAAATACAAGGATTCTTTGAGAAACCAGTAGACCATCTTTTTGCCTCTACAATCTTTTTACCTTACGTAAAAAGTTTAAATCTAAGCAACCTTACAATTGCTTCGCCAGACATGGGAGGTTCAAAAAGAGCTTATGCTTACTCAAAATTCTTAGAATCAGACGTAGTAATCTGCTACAAACAACGTAAAGTTGCCAATATCATCGATACGATGGAACTAATTGGAGAAGTAAAAGGTCGCAATGTAGTTCTTGTAGACGATATGATAGACACAGGCGGCACGCTTGCAAAAGCTGCCGACTTGATGATAGAAAAAGGTGCTATAAGTGTTCGTGCAATTTGTACGCACGCCCTATTATCAGGCGATGCATACGAGAAAATCGAAAACTCACAGTTAACCGAGTTGATAGTGACAGATTCAATTCCGTTGCGCAAATCAACACCTAAAATCCGCGTAGTAAGCTGTGCGCCATTATTTGCAGAAGTAATGCAAATGGTACAGCACAACAATTCTATTAGCGGTAAATTCCTAATGTAACATATTATTAATAATTATATTTTTTTACAATGAAAGCGATT
>JBBSQV010000071.1:0-13437 GCA_038243675.1 Flavobacteriales bacterium | reverse complement strand
TTAGAAACGTAGAAATCGATCTCACTAAAAAGACCTAGTTTACCCAACTTCTTTATTGCCGAACTAATTTCTTCACCTGGAACTGTTAGTGATTGACCTCTTTGTAGTCCTGCAAAAGTAACTACCGTTTGTTGATTGTAGCTAACGTTACCGGTAACATCTATATTAGCAAGAATATATTTTGTACCGTCTCCAAATGATGGATTTTGCTGAGCTTTTGCTTGAAAAACACTCCCGAAAATTAATATTCCCAAGAATATCTTTTGACTTTTATTCAACACTAAATTATAATTTAATTTGTTCACTAATCTTTCCAAATCTTCTTTCTCGTTTTTGATAATCGGCAATCGCTTCATACAGATGTTGTTCTCTAAAGTCTGGCCATAAAACATCTGTAAAATAAAGTTCTGCATAGGCGATTTGCCAGAGCAGAAAATTACTTATTCTTGTCTCACCACTAGTCCTAATAAGAAGGTCAACGTCAGGTAAATTTTGCGTGTAAAGATGCTGATTAATAATTACCTCATCTATATCGTCAGATGAAATTATATTATTTTTAACTTTGTCACTTATGGCTTTTACGGCATGCACAATCTCCTCTCGTGAGCCGTAACTTAGTGCCAGAGTCAGCACCATTCTGGTATTATTTGCGGTTTTTTCTAGTACCTCTTTTAGTTGTTTTTGGGCTGAAAATGGTAGTTTATCGATATTGCCGATGCAGTTTAATTTAATGTTGTTGTCTTGAAGGGTTTTTATCTCTTTTTTTAATGAACTAATAAGGAGTTTCATTAATGTCTGTACTTCAAGTTTGGGTCTATTCCAGTTTTCAGTAGAAAAGGCGTAAAGTGTTAAGGCTTCAATTCCTAATTTAGCGCAAGCTTCAACAGTAATTCTAACGGATTTAGTTCCATTCTCATGTCCTATCGTACGTAGAAATCCTTGTTGTTTTGCCCAACGACCGTTGCCATCCATAATGATGGCCAAATGTTTTGGTAGTGAATTCTTGTCTAATTGTTCTTCTGAAATCATTGTATTAGTCTGCACAATAGCATGGTTTTTCTCCAAAGGTATACGTCAGGGTAAAACCTGTGAAAACGTACCAATCGTCATTATTAATATTGCCAAATCGGTATGCTTGTAAATTATCATTTTTAGGATTGCTCCCATCAAGATTGTCTGTAAAACTATAACGTGCTCCAACTTCGAATCCTAAAACAAAATTTGATAGAATGTTTGTCTTTACACCTACAGTCATTGGTATTGCTATAGCAGACTTGTTTCCATCTTTTTTAGTTTCGCCATTGATAAAATATAGCTCGTCATAAAATGAATACGAAATTCCTGAATATACATAAGGAGTGATTTGTGCCTCCAATTCATGTAAATTAAATTCAAAAAAATTAAATTCTAATCCTGCCGAAATTTCTTTGATACTATTTTTGAAATTATAGTCTCTTTGATTGCGACTACCTTCGTCTGAATCAGCATCATTCCCTTGTATACTTGATTGTGTATAAGAGATTCTGTATGAATGGCGCGGACTTCTGTTCCATTTATACAAAATACCAAGCGCAAGTTTATTAGGATTTATAAATTGAGTTTCACCAACATCACCAATATAATTGCTGCCACCACCAAAAACACCTATTTCATGAATTTGCGCTTTCGCGAAATTTATGCTCATAACCAATACAATAACAAGAAGTAATCTATTCATTTAATTTAAAATAGCGTGCAAATATAATAAATATGGCTACTAAATAGCACTTATCACCTATTATATTTATACAATGGATATACCTAAAACAAAACGAATTAATACAATTGATAGTATAACTGAATCAAAATGTTTAATTCCGTTTGTCTTCGCCCCATAGAAGTTTTGTACGTAATCTTTTTAGAAAGGATTCTTCGGGAATTTCAACCATATTTATTTTAAACGGAGTTTTTGTGATTTTCAACACAGATTCGTTTTTTACCGAGAATGTTCTTGAATCTAGCGAGACAAGAAACTGATCTTCTCTTCCGCTCACGCGCAATCGAATTTCAGTATCATCAGGAATTACCAAAGGTCTTGCTGTCAAATTATGCGGTGCAATAGGCGTAAGAACTAAGCTGCTTACATCTGGTGTAAGTACTGGCCCTCCACAACTTAATGAGTATCCTGTCGATCCTGTAGGAGTTGAGATAATAAGTCCATCTGCCCAGTAAGAACTTAGATAACTGCCGTTCAAGAATGTTTCGATCGTAATCATCGCAGTGGTATCTTTGCGATTGACAGTAATATCATTCATTGCAAAGTTAAGTTCTCCAATAGCCTCTATTTCCGGATCACAGTGCAGACTTAAGAGTGTTCTTGCAGAAGTGGTATATTTTTTTTCAATTATAAAATGTAGGAATTCGTGAATGTTCTCTTTCTGAACTGTTGCAAGAAAACCTAATCTTCCCGCATTAATTCCCAACACAGGAATTCCAGAATCCCGAACCAATGTAGCTGCACGTAATATGGTACCATCTCCACC
The DNA here is from genome assembly GCA_038243675.1 of Flavobacteriales bacterium. GTDB lineage: Bacteria > Bacteroidota > Bacteroidia > Flavobacteriales > Flavobacteriaceae > Flavobacterium. Next base: position 10,915 of record JBBSQV010000071.1, on the reverse strand, counting down.
AATACTAATAAAGAGATCAAAACTGCTATCAAGATCTTTGTAACTAGAAAATGTGTTGTAAGGTCTTGATGCTAATTCTTTTTCGTAGATTTTTGCCAAGAAAGATTCTTCGATAACCATTTCAATTTTTTGTTCATTGAAAAAGCTCAGGATATCTCTAATAATAGGTCTGGTGCTTTCTTGATAATATTGTCCGTAAATTGCGACTTTCATAAATAGGGGAGTGCGTATATTATAATTTGTAAATTCTAAATATTATATGCTCAAATATTTTTTGAGATAATCAGATCGATCCTTTAAATCTGCAAGATAATAATCTTCGTAATGCTCTGAGATTATTTGATAATTATAGCGTCGAAATGTTTGAATTATTTCGTTTATTCCGCCAGATGAAATTTTTACGGAAATCTGCAATTTAGAGGCAGTGCTGTCTGAAATGAAACATCCTAAAACTTTACCATTATTGCTTTCGACTATTTGCACCACTTGACTCATGCTGTAATCTGCGATATCTTTTTCTACTATCAGCACAGTTCCAGAATCACTCAAAAAAGGAGTTTCGTTAAATAATTTGATTATATCCTGAATTTCGTAATAACCGATATATTTACTTTGTTCATCAAGTATAGGGACTACGTCTGTCTGATGTCTCGCGAATATTTCAAGTAAATCTAGTAACCCGATATCGATCCGAGCGTAAAAATTTTCAAATGTGTATTTATACTGATTTATATCTGTGTCAAAGGTAAAAGTTTCTGCATCATTCTGCGACAAACTCCCCACGAATTCATCTTTCTCCATAACAGGGAAATGAGAAAGATGTGTGTCACTAAAAAAGTCCTGAACAGAATCAGCTCTTTCAGTACTTTGTAGAGGTTTATAGTCATTGCGAATCATGTCAATAACTGGAGTCATAATATTTGGGCTTTAGTTTATTGCAAAATAATCAAAAATTAGTTGGTACCGCTCTTAGTTTGTATTTTTGTTGGTATAACTAAATTTATACAAATATATAGATCATGACTCAACTTAGTGTAAATATTAATAAAATTGCAACACTTCGCAATGCGCGAGGTGGTAATGTTCCAGATCTTTTGCAAACAGCAAAGGATTTTGAACGTTTTGGAGCTCAAGGAATTACAATACATCCGCGACCAGACGAACGTCACATTAGATATCAGGATGCTCGCGATTTGAAAGCGATTGTGTCTACTGAATTTAATATTGAAGGAAATCCGGAAAAGAGCTTTATTGATCTAGTAAATTCCATCAAACCAGAGCAGGTAACTCTCGTGCCTGATTCGCCAGATGCAATTACTAGCAATGCTGGTTGGGACACTGTAAAGCATAAAGATTTTCTGGTTGATATAATTAATGAATTTAAAAGACAAGGGATACGAACTTCAATTTTTGTAGACCCTGTGCATAACATGATTGAAGGTGCTGCTGCTGTGGGCGCCGATAGAATTGAATTATATACCGAAGAATTTGCGCATCAGTACAGTCTTGGCAATAAAGATGGAATTAAACCTTATGTCAGCAGTGCCCTTTTAGCAAGTAAACTAAATTTAGGAATTAACGCTGGCCATGATCTAAGTTTAGATAATATTGCATTTTTCAAACAGTCTATTCCAAATCTTTTGGAAGTTTCTATTGGGCACGCCTTAATTGCCGAATCACTTTATTATGGAATGGAAGCCGTTACAAAACGTTATTTAGAATTTTTGAAGTAAGTAAATTACGAATTAAAAAACAAAACAATGTTATATTCAAAAATTGAGGGTAGTGGAAGTCCGTTTCTTATATTACATGGCTTTCTCGGAATGTCTGACAACTGGAAAACCCTTGGTACAAAATGGGCTGAAGCTGGATATGAAGTTCATCTATTAGATCTTAGAAATCACGGACGTAGTCTACATTCGGAAGTGTTTAATTATGCTGTGATGGCACAGGATATTCTTGAATATTGCGAAGAGAAAAACCTTAGTTCTATAATTTTGATGGGACATTCTATGGGTGGCAAGGTTGCGATGGTTTTTGCAACTACATATTCTCAAATGGTCGATAAACTTGTTGTTGCTGATATAGGTCCAAAATCGTATAAGCCACATCATGACGAAATTCTTAAAGGTCTTTCGGCAGTAAATTTTGAAGAGAAACCAGAAAGAAGTGAAGTTGATGATATTGTTTCAAAATATGTTGCAGATTTCGGTACACGTCAATTTCTTTTGAAGAGTTTATATTGGAAAACACCTGGACAATTAGCTTACAGATTTAATCTTCCAGTCTTTCTTAAAAACGAAGATGCCATCGGCGAAGCATTATCTGAAGATGCACAATTTGACAAACCAACACTTTTTTTGAGAGGAAGTAATTCTAGATATATTTTAGATGAAGATTTTTCTACTATAAGAACTCATTTTGCGCAAGCAGAAATTATTACAATAAAAAATGCGGGGCATTGGCTCCATGCCGAAAATCCTAATGATGTGTATAATTCAGTATTGGATTTTTTGAAAAAATAAGTTTGTGAAAATTCAAATAAAAAAAGCCCCTTTTGCATGAAAGGGGCTTTCTTATTTATTAAAATAAAAATTAGTTTTTCAACACTCTCATTACTTCAACCGTGCCTGCAGCATCTTTTGTAGATACAATATAAACACCAGCGTTCAAGCCGCTCATATTTATTGCAGCAGTATTTACTGAATCAAAGCTAGACCTTAGAACTTGTTTCCCTAATATGTCATAAACATATACTTCTGCAATCGTAGCGTTCTCGCTAGAAAGAGTCAAAATTCCTGAAGTTGGGTTCGGAGAAGCTGTGAATTTCCTTGTAGCAGCTACTTCGTTCGTTCCGAGTGTGAAAGCACCGTCAAACTTGAAGATACCTCCAGTATTTTCATTTGCGGTAAATCCTGCGGACCAACCTGTAGTACCGTTCGCGAATTGTACAGCACCTCTTTGTTCTGCAGCTCCAAAAACCGTCCAAGTTGCACCGTTGTCATTACTGTATGCCGAACCTGGATTTGCTATATCTTGACTACATTTTACGATTACTTGTGATCCTGGGATATAAGCGTAAGATCCAGATCCTAGAGGAGCAGTAGAAGGTGTGCCGGAATCCCATGTTGCACCACCGTCAAATGTTCTAAATGTCGTAAAGTTAGGATTTGCGGTAGAGCCTAACCTGCGAACCAACATACCTACATTATTATCGCTAAAGAAGAGGTCTCCTCCAGCAAGATTTCCAGAAAAATCAGAAACAGGGGTGCTAAACTTTTGGAACGTCATTCCCATATCTGTTGTTCTGTAAATATTTCCCTTGTTTGTCACAAACCAGAAGCTATTTCCAGCATAAGGATTTCCGCCGTTGTATCCATATTCACCTGCTATAGAAGCAGGCGAGGTTACCGCAGTCCAAGTTGCGCCTGCGTCGGAAGTTCTGAAAAGCTCATAAGCTCCATTTACAGGATCTCCTTGAGTTACACCATTATTTGCATCAAAGAAATGAACGACATTAAAAAATGATTCTGGGAACAAATAGTTTTCTTCATTTAGTCCTTCCCATGACGCGCCACCATCGGTAGTTTTAAATAATCCACCTGTACCTGGCTCGTCTCTAGAAACTGCACCTGCGTAAGCGGTCATTCCATCAATTGCAGAAATGTTTGTAAGCATCATTCCTTGTGCTTCGTCAATTGTCCCAGGAATCCAGGTGTTACCACCGTCCGTAGTTCTTGTAAAATCTTGAATGCTATTTGTAGGAGCAGATCCATCATATGCCGTCGCCCAAACAATTGAGGGGTTTACTATGTCTATGTTTCTAATTCCTCTAGATGTTTCAGAGAAACCTGTACTTTGCATTGTCCAACCTTGCGCAAAAGTTGCCGTAGAGGCTAAGACCATTGCTGAGAGTAATACTTTCTTCATAATAATCAGTTTTAAATGTTAAGTTAAAAATACAAAATAAAGATAGAGAAATTTCTTTACTCTCTTTGAAAAGTATAATTAATTTTTTTTTAATGATCTCATTTCTATTTGTTTATTTATAAAAGGATAATTCCTCATGGTAAATGAGCAGCCGTAAAATGTTCAATTATGTGCTGCGTAATCATATCTAATAAGGGCTTGGCTTTTTGTAAAATATTAGAGTTGCCATCTCAAGCACTATCAACAGAGTTATATAAAAAGTATTTCCTAAGATCGAGCAACCGGAGATTTTAAGTAATAATGACTCAATTATACGCAGTTACTTTTTTTTATAATTAAAAAGTTATTTTATGTAAAAATCTATTCCACAAAATTTGGTTATAGAGGGGGATCAAATTGTTTGCGTGGAATGGTTTCCTTTGTAGTAAATAAAATGAAAAATGTTTTTTGTTAATTTACAATATTAAAATACCTTTTAGAAGCTACTTTAATTTTTATTCTACGAAGGTTAAATAATTTTCAAAAAAAAAGCTCCTTTTTTGCAAAAGGAGCTTTTTTAGTATGTAAAATAATATTAGTTTTTAATCACTCTCATTACTTCAACTTTCCCTGCTGCATCTTTTGTAGATACAATATAAACACCAGCGTTAAGACTGCTCATATTAATTGAGGCAGTATTTACTGAAGCAAAACTAGAATTTAAAACTTGTTTTCCTAGCATGTCAAAAACGTAAATTTCTGCAATTGTACCATTGTCGCTAGAAAGAGTCAACATTCCAGAAGTTGGATTAGGTGAAGCTGTAAAGTTTTTTGTCGCAGCAATATCGTTAGTTCCTAACGTAAAACTACCATTAAACTTAAAGATACCACCAGTATTCTCATCAGTACTAAACCCTGCTGACCAACCTGTGTTTCCGTCATAGAATTCTACTGCACCTCTTTGCTCTGCAGTTCCGAACTGAGTCCAAGTTGCACCGTTGTCTTCGCTATATGCAGACCCAGCATTAGCCGACATGCTACATTTAACTATTACTTGTGTACCTGGAACATATGCATAAAAGCCTGACCCGAGTGGAGCTGTAGAAGGTGTTCCTGCATCCCACGTTGCACCACCATCAAAAGTTCTAAACGTTGTAAAGTTAGGACTTGTAGTACTACCTAATCTGCGAACTAACATACCTACGTTATTATCACTAAAGAAGAGGTCTCCTCCAGCAAGGTTTCCAGAAAAATCAGAAGTCGGGGTGCTGAACTTTTGGAATGTCATACCCATATCTGTTGTTCTGTAAATATTTCCTTTGTTTGTCACAAACCAGAAGCTTGTTCCAGCAGAAGGATTTCCACCGTTATATCCATATTCGTCTGCTAATGGAGCAGGAGCGACTACGGGACTCCAAGTTGCACCAGCATCAGAAGTTCTGTAAAGCTCGTATAGGCCGTTAATTGGATCGCCTTGAGTAACGCCATTATTGGCGTCAAAGAAATGTACAACATTAAAAAAAGATTCTGCATTAATGTAGTTTTCTTCGTTTAATCCTTCCCATGTAACACCTCCATCGGTAGTTTTAAAAACTCCACCCATTCCAAAATCTCTGTCTACTGCACCAACATAAGCAGTCATGCCATCAATTGCCGAAATATTGGTAATGATCATTCCTTGTGCAGCATCAATTTCTCCTGGAATCCAAGTATTTCCACCGTCAGTGGTTCTAGTAAATTCCTGAATGTCATTTTCTACGTTAGTTCCATCAAACGCTATTCCCCATACTGTAGATGCGTTAACGACATCAATTTTGTTGATTCCTCTTGTAGGCTCAGAGAAACCTGTACTTTGTACTGTCCAACCTTGCGCAAAAGTTGCTGTAGAAGCTAAGACCATTGCGGAGAGTAATACTTTTTTCATAAATTTGAGATTTAATATATTAAATAAAAAATGAGGGCTAAAAAAATAATTTTTAGCCCTCATTATATTGAGAATTATTTTTTCATAAACTTCTTTGTTGCCACACCTTCAGTTGAAGTTATAGAAACTACATACATTCCAGTTGCAAGATTAGAAACATTAATTTGCGCTGAATCTGTGTTAGAGAATTGTGTTTTTAATACCTCTCTTCCATTGATGTCAGTGATTTTTACCGCATTTACTTGAAGTGCATCTCCAGAAGTAATGTTTAATACATTATTTGCAGGATTTGGATACACAGAGAATTTGCTTGATAAGAAATCATTTGTAGACATTGAACCTGTCGTAGTAATTGAGAAATCATCAACCTGTAACATGTAAACATCTTCGCTAACGTAGCGAATTGCAACTCTAACAGTTTGACCAGCGTATGCATCTAAATTGTATTCATCATCTAACCAGAAGTCGAATGGTGCAGGTACTGCGCCACTTGTAAGTTCAGTGAAATCTGATTCTTGAGTCGGCGTGCCTGTTCCTGTATAAATATAAACTTGATATTCTTCTAGGCCATAATCTTCTGCTAATGATTTAACGTGGAAAACTAATTCATTCCCTGTCGCACCAAGGGTAACTGGCGGACTTACCAACCAATCATTGTTTCCTCCTACATTAGAAGCAGGTGATGTTGCCCATGAAGCGGCGTACTTCAAACCTGTATGAGGTGCGAAAGTTGGTGATTCCGTTGGATCGAAAGTGTCACTTGCTCCCGCTGCGGTTGGGTTAAAAATGATAAAAGCTTGTGGTATACCAGCATTAGGCCATAAAGCGTCGGGAGTGTTTTCAACACCGCCATAATATGTGTTTCCCCCGTCAAGATCCAATGTAATCCAATTTCCAAATTGTAAAGCAAAATCTGGATAAGTTTCAAATCCATCTTCAAATAAAACTGTTTGCGCATTGGCAGTAAAACAACCGGCTACGAAAAGTAGTGAGAGTAAAGTTTTTTTCATAATAACTGTATTTTATTGATTAAATTTCGATTAATAGGATTTCAAATATAAGGATACTATAGTCAAAGACCCAAAAATAAAGCATATATAAGATGAGATTTAACATTATTTGTCAACTTATTGATTAAAACATAACTGAAAATCAATTGAAATACTGAGATTCTCTACTTACACGACGCCATTTTTAATCGTTTATTAGACAGTTCTTTCTAGTTCATATAATTTGGACCAGGATATAACTATTGTTCCAATCTTTTAATTTAAATACTTCTTTACTGTTTAAATTAATGGTTTAGCTTTAAGTGCCCTGCTTATTCAAGAATCCATCCTCGCCAACTGTAATACCTTCTATTTTTCTTCCTCTTTAATAAGTTACTGCATTGTGAAGTGCAGTTAGAGAAGCTTGACTTTGGTATTAATGCAAAATATATGTTTTTTAGTTTGAATTATCTTGCGTATTTATAGAAATTCGACGCTTTTTGCGATAAGAATATTTTCGGCAATATTCCTAATCCTAGTTTATCTGCTCGTTGAGACTTGAAGTAGTCTGCGATTTAATAGTAATGCTATTCTGCTACATCTAGGTGATTTTATTAAAAGCAAGTTGTATTAATACATAACTTTCTAATACGCTTAATCAGAGTTATGAATTAATTTAAAAAACACAAACTCTAAAACAAATTGTTAAAATTATATAATAATATAAGTAGTAAAATACCTATTTTTGATTCCAACAACTTATAAATAACTAACTTATGAATCTTAAACGAATTTTTGGAGCAATACTTACGATCCTTGGGATTGCTGGACTAATCTATACTGCTACGCTGTTTGCAAACTCCGGAGAAGGTGGGATGAAATCACTGATCATTTATGGTGTGCTAGGTTTTGTTTTCTTCTTCGCTGGAATAAGCTTAGTAAGAACTACAAAAGACGAGGCATAATCTAGGAACCCTTTTCGAGATATTGGCGCTATTTACTTTTTAAAGAAAGTATGTAGCGTTTTTTTTTAAATTTTTAATTAATAGCCTAATACTATTTGTTATCAGTTGATTTTATGATTATGTCGGGGATTAATTATTATAGTTAAACCTTGTAAATAATCTATTTTTAAAGATTTTAATCAATATTCTTGATTACATTTCGCATTTGTTTTTTCAAATTGAAACTATTGTTAACATAATTAAAAAGGAAACTTACGTCCAAATAAACTTCACTTCAATGTTACTTCTCACCGCGTGAGGGATAGAAACGAAAATCCTTTATGCCTTTTTTCTAGGCATAAAGATTGGAGTGTATAGCCCGGCCCGAAGGGACACGCCCAAAAAATCATCCTCAATTTTACCGTAGACATAATCGCGTAAAAATCTGTAACTTTGACGGAGTGCCGTGCTAAACGGGTATTTGATAAATCTTAAATGTTTTTTATGAACTTAATTATTAGAATTGTTGTTACTGCTTTGATTGTTCTATTTCTGGCCAACTTTCTTAGTGGAGTTGCGGTTGCTGGTTTTGGAACTTCTGTCATTGTCGCTATTGTACTAGGGTTGCTAAATCTTTTTATTAAACCATTAATTGTATTGTTTACACTTCCTGTTACGGTGTTAACGCTGGGACTGTTTTTGTTTGTAATAAATGCGGTTATCATTTTATTATGCTCCGAAATTGTGGGAGGCTTTGCAGTTGCATCGTTCTGGACTGCACTACTTTTCAGTATTTTGCTATCCATTTTACAATCTGTAATGAATGGACTATTAGGAGAATCCAAATAAAATGCTAAGAGGTGGGCAAAAAGTTGGGCATCAAACAAAAATGTTCTAATTTTGCCACCCAATTTTACAATCAAAACTTATGAATATTACAAAGAAAAATATAGACGATTTAAATGCTGTAATCACCATTGAAATCGTTAAAAGCGACTACTCTGAACAACTTGAAAAAGAAATGTGGCAGTACCGCAAAACGGCTGCGCTTCCAGGTTTTAGAAAAGGATCTGCTCCAGTAAGTGTAATCGAAAAAAAATACAGAAAGCCTGCGCTGCTTGAAGCTATAAACAAACTTGTACAAGCGAGTTTGAACAAATATCTTCAAGAAAACAAAATGAATATCTTGGGGAATCCAATTCCGAAAGCGGACGAAACTATCGATTGGGATGGTGACGACTTTACTTTTGAATTTGAAATTGGTCTTACTCCTCAATTTGAAATCAACCTTGATGCTGCACAAAATGTAGTAAAATATAAAGTTGTTGCAAACGATGAATTACTAGACGAACAAGTTGCAAGAATCCAAAAGCAATACGGAAAACTTATTTCGCAAGGAGAAGTTACTGCCGATACTGATGTGACTATCACATTTAAAAACGAAGAGAAAGAGATTGAGAATACTGCAACTATCGCTCTTGACGAATTTAAAAACAAAGAAACTGCTGATTCACTTTTAGGTAAAAAAGTAGAGGATGTTGTAACTCTTAATACAAAAGACTTGTTTAAAGATGATCACAAATTAATGGAATACCTTGGGGTATCTCACGATGATGTGCACAATCTTGCAATTGACGTTACTGCTACTATTGATGAAATAAACATCAGCGATCCAGCAGAATTAGATCAAGAACTTTTTGACAAACTTTTTGGAGAAGGTAAAATTGCGTCGGTTGACGAATTGAAAGAAAAAATCAAGGAAGACGCTGAAAAACAATTTGCGCAACAAGCAGATCAAAAATTCTTAAGCGACGTTACAGAAGCGCTTATCGAAACTACAAAATTTGACCTTCCTAATGCATTTTTGAAAAGATGGATTATGACCGCTGGCGAAACTCCTCTTACTGCTGAGCAAGCAGAAGTTGAATTTGCAAAATCTGAAAAAGGATTGCGCTACCAACTGATTGAAGGTAGAATTGTACAGCAAAATAACCTACAAGTTTCTTTTGAAGATCTTAAAGGATATGCTGGAGCTGTTATCAGACAGCAAATGGCACAATTTGGACAAACTGATTCTACAGATGCAGAAGTAGAAGGTGTTGTGGCACGTGTACTTGGTAATCAAGAGGAAGTAAGAAGATTGTCTGCTCAAGTAATGAGCGAAAAAATGTTGGCACTTTTCAAAGGGAAAAACTCTGAGGAAAAAGAAATTAGTTACGACTCTTTTGTAAAAGAGATGTACGGAGAATAAGCTTTCTCTAATTCTATAGAAAGTGTCGGGTTATTAATTCTTAATACAACAAATATGAATTACGGTAAAGAATTTAAAAAATACGCTACTAGACACCACGGTGTTAGCAGTATGTACTATGATAAAATTGTAGGAAGTGTAACGCCAACTGGTATGACACCATATATTATTGAGGAAAGACAATTAAATGTTTCTCAGCTAGATGTTTTTTCTAGACTGATGATGGATAGAATTATTTTTCTAGGTACAGGTATCGATGATCAGATTGCAAATATCGTTCAAGCTCAATTGCTTTTCTTGGAAAGTGCTGATGCTGCAAAGGATATCCAAATTTATATCAACTCTCCAGGTGGAAGTGTTTATGCAGGTCTTGGTATTTATGATACTATGCAATACATCAAGCCAGACGTAGCAACAATCTGTACAGGAATGGCGGCTTCTATGGGAGCGGTACTTCTTTGTGCTGGTGCAGAAGGAAAACGTTCTGCTTTGCCACATTCAAGAGTAATGATTCACCAACCTTCGGGAGGCGCACAAGGAGTAGCAACAGATATGGAAATCAATTTGAGAGAGATGCTTAAATTGAAAAATGAATTGTACGAAATTATCTCTCAGCATAGTGGACAGACTTTTGAAAAAGTACATACTGATAGCGAAAGAGATTATTGGATGAAAGCTGATGAGGCTAAAGAATACGGAATGGTTGACGAAGTACTTCGTAGAACTGTATAATTTTTTTGAAGACAAAATAGAGATTTTATCTCTAAAAATATAAAGGTAACAATGGCAAAACAAGTCTTAGAATGTTCATTTTGCGGAAGGAAAAAGCCTGAAACCAGTTTACTGATTGCAGGAATTAATGCGCATATTTGCGACAGTTGTATTGAACAGGCACACG
>JBBSQV010000070.1:0-13660 GCA_038243675.1 Flavobacteriales bacterium | reverse complement strand
TTAAATACCGATAGATATGATAAGCAACTCAGAATTTGGAAGTATTTCATTTGATTTACCAAAAAACCAGTCAAATGTTATCAAAGTAATAGGTGTAGGAGGCGGAGGAAGCAACGCAATCAATCACATGTTTAAGCAGGGGATTAAAGGAGTAGATTTTATAGTTTGTAATACAGATTCTCAAGCTTTGGCAAGTAGTACAGTGCCAAATAAGATTCAATTAGGTGTAAATCTTACCGAAGGTTTAGGCGCTGGTGCAAATCCAGACGTAGGTCAGCAATCTGCTATAGAAAGTATAGCAGAAATTGAAAAAATGCTAGATAGCAACACTAAAATGGTTTTTATCACTGCTGGAATGGGTGGTGGTACAGGAACTGGTGCTGCACCAGTAATTGCGCAATTGGCAAAAGAAAGAGATATTCTTACTGTTGGAATTGTTACTATTCCTTTTCAGTTTGAAGGAAAAGTGAGACAACAACAAGCGCTTATAGGAGTTGAAAAATTAAGAAATCAAGTTGATTCTCTTATCGTTATAAATAATAATAAACTTCGTGAAGTTTACGGAAATCTTGGTTTTAAAGCGGGATTCTCAAAAGCAGATGAAGTTTTGGCAACAGCCTCAAGAGGAATTGCCGAAGTAATTACACATCACTACACTCAAAACGTTGATTTACGTGATGCAAAAACAGTACTTTCTAATAGTGGTACGGCAATAATGGGATCTGCAATTGCACTCGGCGATAACCGTGCAAAAGAGGCTATCGTTTCTGCACTAGATTCTCCGCTTTTGAACGACAATAAAATTACTGGTGCCAAAAACGTGTTACTTTTAATTGTTTCTGGAACCAATGAAATCACTATTGATGAGATAGGAGAAATCAATGATCATATCCAAATTGAAGCCGGTCACAATGCCAATATTATTATGGGTGTTGGTGAAGACGAAACTTTAGGAGATTCGATTGCAGTAACTATTATTGCAACAGGATTTAATATTGAGCAGCAAGGTGAAATTGTAAATACAGAGCCAAAAAAGATTATTCATACATTGGGAGGTGAGCAAAAGCTAGAGCATGATTTATCACCAAAAAATGTAATCTCGGCCTTTGATTTTGACAAAGAAACAACAAATGCCGAGCCGAAAGTTATATACAGTCTTGAAGAAGCAATAGCTGTTGCTAAAAACGAATTCGAAATGGACATCGTTCCAACTTCAGAGTTCATCAAAAACCTTGAAGTAACATTCGAAATAGTTTCACCTGAATTAGAGCAAAAGGAAGAGGAATTCTACTTTATCACTAATGAAACAAAAGAGATAAAAGTTGTCGAGCCAGAAGTAGTAACAAGAGAAAATGCCAAGGCTTTTACTTTTGATATGCCAATCACAAAATCAACTTCGTACAATGAATCTTCACTTTTTGACATTCCAGAAGAAGTTAAAAAGATAGAAGTGAAAGAAGCGGTAGAGATGATTCCTGTTACTGAAGTAAATTCTTCAGGAGTGGTAAAGTATTCTTTAGAAGATTACATGAAAATTGAAAATGAACTTGCACAGCCTCAAGCAAAAAAGGAAGTAAAAGAAGAAGATGAATCTATGGAGATGAGTCTTACTGTAAAAAAAGTCCCAGTACAAGAAATTCCTGTGAAGCAAGTTATAGATACAGAAAACTACGAGACTTTGGATCCAATGGATATGAGTATCGAAGAAACTCTAAAATTCCGAGCTGACGAACGTCGCAGAAAACTGAAAGATTTTAACTATAAATTTAACACTGCAAGCTCAAGAGTAGACGAACTCGAAAAAGAGCCAGCATACAAACGTTCAGGAGTAGATTTGCATTCAAAGAACCAACACAACAGTGCATCACGTACTTCAATTGGAGTAGATAGCAATCAGGATCCTCAACTAAGATCGAACAACTCATTTTTGCACGATAATGTAGATTAAATTTCTAACCAAATTTAATATGCCCTAACCCGAAAGTTTTGTATTGAACTTTCGGGTTAATTTTTTAACTTTGTTCCACTTTAAAAATATTAAAATGAGCCTACAAGTAATTATCATGGACGAGATTAAAAACGCCATGAGAGCAAAGGATACTGTTGCATTAGAGTCGTTAAGAGCTGTCAAATCAGCTTTGTTAATGGCACAAACAGAGACAGGTTCAAAAGAAGAATTGTCACAAGATGAAGAAATAAAATTGCTTCAAAGATTGGTGAAACAACGTAAAGATAGTGCAGCCATTTTTTCTGAACAAGGAAGAGAAGATCTTGCTGAGCCTGAATTACTTCAAGCTGCTGTAATCGAAAAGTTTTTGCCAGCTCAATTGTCAGAAGATGAAGTATCAGCGATTGTTTCAAAAATCATTGCTGATAATGACGCTTCCGGAATGGGTTCTATGGGAAAAGTTATGGGTTTAGCTTCGGCAGAACTTGCTGGACGCGCAGACGGAAAAATGATCTCCACGATAGTAAAAAAACTACTGATGTAGTTTTCACTTTATAAAAAATGGCCTCGTAGTTCAACTGGATAGAATATCAGATTTCGGCTCTGATGGTTGGGGGTTCGAACCCCTCCGAGGTCACGGGAAATGGAACAAAAAGATGTACTTCTTTTTGTTCCATTTTTTTTTGTTGCTAATCTGAAAAGTTCACTTCAAGATTTTATATAAATATTTTTATATTATACCGACGATCTATAATTAATTGGAATGTAAAATATATTTTATTGACTGTTTGAAAACTTATAAAAATAGGATTATGATTGGATATATGTATGTTTTAGAATGTGCTGTTGGATTTTACTATGACGGAAGTACCATTCATATTGAAGTGCGAATAAAAGAGAACCTAAATGGAGAAACTGCAAATCTTACTAAAAAAAATTGCCAATAAAACTGGTATAGTTGATGGACTTGATAGAATAGATAAAGCATTTCAAAGAGAAAAACAAGTGCAGGAGTGGAGTAGAAGGAAGGAGGAGGCCTTAATTAATTCTCAACATAATAATCTTCCATTTTTGTCAACAAATTATACGCAGTTTCTGCCCAATTTAAAAAATAGGGTTAGGTCCGTCCAGGCACCACAGTTTTTAAAAGAGCTGAAGTACTGAAGGAAATTATTATTTAAAATTACGCTGGTTCTCAATTTTCAGCATATTAGGGTCAGTTTGTTTAAGACGGTTGAGAATTTCGTACGCACGCACTATTTAAATTCTAGTTCTTACATAGAGATTTCTATGGTTTCAAGTAGTTGCAATGTTTCGGGGGTTGAGCTTGTCGAAACCTACCTAGTGATGATCTCTAATTTCGTACGCATACAATATCTATTTTTTAGTTCTAGCCTAGAGATTTCTATGATTTCAAGTAGTTACAAAACTTTGGTGGTTGAGATTGTCGAAACCTACCTAAGTGATAATTTCTAATTTTGTACGCACAAAATATTTAGATCTTAGTTCTTGCATAGAAATTTCTTATGGTTGCAAGTGGTTACAGAGTTCGGGTGATTGCGCTTCTCTAAACACAATCGCATCGACAGGTTTTCAAAGTCTATTACGTCCGAAAACTCAATACCTCCCCAATCCTTTAAACTCCTCATTCTTCCTAATCAGCAACTCCAACAATGCCATTGCATCCTCACTTTCTTTCACTTCATTTGCTTTCGCATCCGCCTCACAAAATTCTAGAAATAACGCTACCTCATCTTCTTCCAGATTAAAAGTCTTCTTCAAATACTCTCTATTGTAAGATATATCTACAAATTGCTTAAAACTGACCAAAGGTTTTGCAGGTCCGGCGGGCTCTTTCGGCTTTTTCAGCATACTCGCGACAAGACTTACAATCTTCACGAGATCTGGGCCTTCAGCAATTTCCGCAGTATACATGTGAGGGTTTTTGAGTGCGCTTTTTGAATCGCCAAAATATCGTTTGTTGACGATATATTTCGAATTAAGGACGGGCTGAACATCATTTGTAATGACCACTTCCTTCAATTCTTCGATTTTCTTATACAAGAATACTTTGAAATTTGGGTTTGAAAAATCAGCATCTTTAATTCGAATCTTCTTTGTTACAAAATTGGGAGAATGAAATATCAATGTATCACCAACCTGAGTCAAAATAGAAAATTCTCCAGCGCTGTTTGTAGTTTGTGAGATCCAAGATCTGTCATTTATTACATCAACTTTTGAAAGCAGGACGTCGTTGGCTATTACGATTCCGTGAATTGTTTTGTCGGTTTGAGAGAAGCAGCACTGAATAGAACAGAGAAACAGGAGTAAAAATTTAGGCATCAGCTTTTATTTATTCTCAAACTTATTTAAAATAAAGTGTAAGAAAGTTAAGATAATTCTAAATTTCAGCAGCAATCTTTAATTAGTACGGCAATTTCTAAATTTTCCAACATTTACCGTCCACCGAAGCAATGCATTTCTAGCACTAATACGCTGCAAGAAGTTTTATAGAAATTTTTTCCAATGAGTTTTTATTTTTTTTATCTTTGCATTTCACATTCAGGCAATGATGTCTGCCTCAAACCGCCGAAAGTTTTTCTTGGAGCTGATGACGTCTGTTTATAGCTTTTTCGCTATCAGATGTTAATGCACTAATTTCAAGAAAATGACAAATTCCAAATTCAAGTTCAGCGGTAGTGAAATTCCGCAAGTAAACTACTTATTATTTCTGCTAAAATGGCTAGTGATTGCCTGTTTTATCAGCTTATTTATAGGTTCATCTGTAGCATTTTTTCTGCTTTCTCTTGATTCTGTGACCGAATTTCGTGAGTCAAATCTCTGGATTATTTGGCTACTGCCAATTGCGGGTCTTATTATCGGACTTTCATATCATTACTTCGGCACTTCTGTTGTCAAAGGAAATAATTTACTTCTCGAAGAGTTTCACAGTCCTAAACAAATCATTCCTTTCAAAATGGCGCCTTTGGTGCTATTTGGAACGCTGCTCACGCATTTATGCGGAGGTTCGGCGGGAAGAGAAGGTACTGCGGTGCAAATGGGTGGAGCGATTGCAGATCAATTCACAAAGCTTTTTAAACTCACTGATGCAGAAAGAAAATTACTTTTAATCATAGGAATAAGCGGTGGTTTTGCGGCTGTTTTTGGAACTCCAATTGCAGGCGCTATTTTCGCTCTTGAGATAATGGTCGTAGGCCGAATGAGATATGAAACCTTACTTCCAAGCATCATTGCCGCTGTGGCTTCCAATCATGTGTGCCTTTTATGGGGCGTGCATCACACCTCGTATTTCATCCCTGAAGTTCCCGCGATGGACAGTCTCAATCTGATTTCAACAATGTTTGCGGGAATTTTATTTGGTTTAACCGCTTTGTTGTTTTCAAAAAGTATTCATTTTGTGTCTACTTATTCTTCCAAAATAATTTCATACGCACCACTTCGTCCTTTTATTGGAGGAATTTTTATCGCACTTTTCGTATTTTTTATGGGGTCGACAAAGTTTATCGGGCTTGGAGTTCCCACCATAGTCGAAGCTTTTTATGTTAGCCTTCCAGCCTCAGATTTTGCTATCAAACTGCTCATTACAGCCTTTACTTTGGGTGTCGGCTTCAAGGGTGGCGAGGTCACACCATTGTTTTTTGTCGGAGCCACTTTGGGTAGCGCACTATTTATGTTTCTGCCGCTTCCAGTCGGACTTTTGGCAGGAATGGGTTTCGTAGCAGTCTTTGCAGGTGCAACAAATACACCAATCGCTTGCACATTTATGGGAATCGAACTTTTTGGTGCCGAAAGCGCGCTATATATCGCCGTCGCTTGCTTCGTCGCCTACTTATTTTCTGGTCACACCGGCATTTACAGCTCACAAATTATCGGAAGCAGCAAACATTCGATCTATTCTAAATTGAAAGGTAAAAAATTGTCAGAATTATAATTTGGGCGCGCCCTTTCGCTAGAACTTTATCGGTTAAAATTCAGGTTTTCGTTTGGCTCAGGTCAGGCTGTACGCTATATCTTTTCTGGCAAAAAAGCCAGAAAAGGATGCCGCTCCCATCCTTCGCGCAATGATATTTTCAATTTACATATCTGTCATTTTAATAGAATTGACATTTAACAATATCGTAATCTCTGGACCTATCAACACATTTTCGATTTTCGTATCTTAGCAGCTGCAATGACGGGTTGAATAATATTCGGAAGTTGTACTTTTTAAGTGATGCCATAGCCCTGATGGGAACGGCATCCTTTTTCTATTTTCCTCAAAAAAAAGAAAAAGATACAGTGGACAGCAGGAAATAGCTCCAAAAAATTATCATAGATTTTTTAAAATATATACCAATGAGAAAACTTTTATTTGTTGCCGTTTCGATACTTTTCGTAACTGCAGGATCGGCTCAAAGAAACAAAAATGCAAAAACTGATGGAACTCCCAAACTTGTTGTGGGAATTGTAGTCGACCAAATGCGGAACGATTATCTATATCGTTTTGCAGATAAATATGGCGATGGTGGTTTTAAAAGAATGCTAAATGATGGTTTTGAGTGCCGCAACACTAACTATAATTACGTTCCTACATATACAGGGCCGGGACACGCGGCGATTTATAGCGGGACAACACCCTATTACAACGGAATTATAGCAAACGATTGGTATGACAAAAAAACTGGCAAAATGATGTATTGCACGCAAGATGATGACGTGCAGTCTGTGGGAACAACTGGGAAAGCGGGTAAAATGTCTCCTAAAAATTTATTGGCAACCACGATGACAGACGAACTGATGCTTTCTAATAACAGACAATCTAAAGTTATTGGAGTTTGTATCAAAGATCGAGGTTCAATATTGCCAGCAGGTCATATTCCTACGGCTGCTTACTGGTTTGATGGTGAAAGTGGAAACTGGATTACTAGTACTTATTATACAAACCAGCTTCCTAATTGGGTTAGTAAATTTAATAATTCGAAAAAAGTCGACAAGTATCTTTCGAAGCCTTGGGAAACCCTATATAATATCGAAACCTATACGGTTGGATTGCCTAATGGTGGTGATTATCGCAAGCCGTATAAAAATTCCAAGATTAATGCATTTCCGCACGATCTTCCTGCTCTAAAAAAAGAAAATGGGCTAGGACTTATCCGCTCAACACCTTTTGGGAACTCACTAACTGTCGATTTTGCAATAGAAACCTTGCAGAACGAAAAGATGGGGCAGGGTAAGTACACCGATTTCTTGGCGTTAAGTCTTTCTTCTCCAGATTATGTGGGACATCAATTCGGAATTAATTCAATCGAAGTTCAGGATACTTATGCACGTCTGGACAAAGATCTTGAACGATTTTTTGATCACTTGGATAAGACTATCGGAATGGAAAACGTGTTGATTTTCTTAACTGCAGATCACGGTGCTGCGCAAACTCCACAGCAAATGAT
Organism: Flavobacteriales bacterium; assembly: GCA_038243675.1. GTDB lineage: Bacteria > Bacteroidota > Bacteroidia > Flavobacteriales > Flavobacteriaceae > Flavobacterium. Next base: position 6,265 of record JBBSQV010000070.1, on the reverse strand, counting down.
GGATATGAGAATTCCAGCTGGAGCTTTGGATACCGACAATATTTCCAAACAAGTATCTGCAAAAATATCAGAAAAATATGGTGCTGGCGATTGGGTTTCTAAATATTACAATCAGCAATTTTGGCTTAATGATAGTTTGATTGAAAGCAAGAAGCTTAATCGAAATGATATTATTGAACAAGTTTTACCATTTTTACGGAAAATGGATGGTGTGCAAGCGGTTTACGATACATCAACAGCAGATTGGAAGGCATCTAACCTGCATACCGAAAAAATATTGAACGGAATATCGCCAGTACGATCTGGACAAATTTCAATCTTGCTGCAGCCTAATTGGTTTGGCGGTTCGTATGCAGCCAAAGCTGGAACGACGCACGGTAGCAGTTATACCTATGATACACATGTGCCGTTGGTGTGGATGGGCTGGAAAATAAAATCCGGAAGTACGGCTCAACCGTTTAATATTACGGATATTGCAAGCACTGTTTGTGATATATTGCACATTAGTAATACGAACGCTTCGATAGGATTTCCAATGACAGATATAATTGTCAAACAATAAAAAAATCATTTATTCGCATAAAAGCGTTATTTTTACTTTTTACAAAGCTGCGATTTTGTTATAATGACAATCGCAGTTTTTTTTAATTATAATGAGATGGTAGAAGATAGTATCAGATTAGTAGTCGCTATTTTTAGTATAGTTTTTTTACTGCTGATGGTATTTTCTTTTGTAGAGCGTGGATATGTACTGATTTTTCATAAACCAATCTATGTTCATTTTTATTTAAAACTACAAAAGCTTCCTATCAATTCCCTGATACTTTTGCGGCAACACTCAAAATATTACAGCGCATTAAACCAAAAACATCAATTATATTTTGAACATCGTGTAGCTTGCTTTTTGCAGAAATACACTTTTACTAGCAGAAAGGATGCAGTTATTGATGATGAACTTAAGATTTTAATAGCGTCAGCTTATGTAATGCTTACTTTCGGGATGCGGCGTTATCTCACAAATGCCTTTAAAACAATATTGATACATCCCGATTCGTATTTTTCTGCTCAGGAAAATCAGTTGCATAATGGAGAGTTTAATCCTAAATATAAAGCTGTCGTATTTTCCAGAAAAGCATTATTGTACGGTTTTCACAATGACACTGATAATTTGAATCTTGCCATTCACGAGTTTGCACACGTTGTCACTTACAGCTCTATCAAAGGCAGAGATGTGAGCTCTTCTATTTTTAGCGATCAGTATGAAAAGATCATTAAGAAAATCAAACAATTTGACAATGCCGAAAAACTTCGAAATTCTAGTTATTTCAGAATATATGCTTTTACAAATCAGTATGAATTTGTCGCAGTAATACTAGAGCACTATTTTGAAAGTCCCAATAAGTTTAAGAAAGAATTTCCGGAGCTATATAGTGATGTTCGTGCAATGATTAATCAGTAAGTAGCTTATTAATAACTAATCTTCATTCAGTTATTTCTTAATTTCATAGCTTAAGTTTAAACAAGAATGTGCTTCGTCGATGAAGTTTAGTTAAAACTTATTATAAATTGAATAAATATGCGAATTCAGTATTTCTTTTGATGAATGTGAAATGATAGCGTTATTTAGATAGATTTGAATAAAATAAAAATATTTATCATGAAAAAAACTTTACTTACTCTTGCTGCATTTAGCTTCGTTGCGTTTGCATCTGCACAAGGAATTATTACACAAAACTTTAACGGTCTTACTGTTGGTAACATCGGTACTGATATGACAGGAGTTACTGCGGGTCAAGGTGGATTTTTTACTCAAACTAGTAATGGAGCTGCACCAACTACAGGAACAAATGCTGGAAATGACAATTTCCAAATTATTGCAGGAGATGCTGCTCATGGTAATGTTCTTCAAATAACAGGATCAAACGGTAATAAAGGAAATCGCTTTATGTTTGGTGAAGAATTAGATACCTTTTGGGAAGCAAGAGAAGCTACGAATGACATTATTGAAGTTAATTGGAGTTTTTATAGCGGAGCTGCAACAACTAGTAAAAATACAATGAGAGCTTATCTTTATGATACTACTGGAGATCAAGTTTTAGCTGGAATTAGCGTTGAGATGAATACAAAGATCTTAACTCCAATTGCTTATTATGATGGAAGCGGTGGTCTAGCTAACTATGGCTTCACTATTGGCGGTGCACCGATAGTATTAGCTGCAGACACTTGGTATACTTTTGGTATGAGTTTTAACAATGCAAATGGTGAAGTTATTTTTAGAAGTACTGATGGTATATTAGAAGCCACTATAGATGGTGCTGGAACTGGCTCAAATCCATTAGAATTTAATTTCATCTCTACTGCCGGTGGTGTTGCTGCAACGCCAAATACTGCTGCTACTGTAGGATTATTTGATAACCTAGTTATTAGAACTTCGAGTGAAGATACTCTTCTTGGTGTTGCTGACAATGTTGCTCAAACGACTGCAATATCTGTATATCCAAATCCTGCCTCTGATGTTGTAAACATCGCTGGAGCAGAAATCAACAAAGTAACTTTTGCTGACATCAACGGTCGTACAGTAAAATCACTTAATGTAAACTCTACTCAAGCAACTATCAGTATTTCTGATCTTTCTTCAGGAGTTTATATGATGACTGTAGAAACTGCTGACGGAGCAACTACAACTAAAAAATTACTTAAAAAATAATTCTAAGTTATAATCATAAAAATGGCAGTGAGCTTATGTTTACTGCCATTTTTTTTTTGTTTTTCACTTTTTTGAAAAAGCAGCTAGAATTGTGAGAAGTGGATAAATGTCATATTTTAATAGAGAATCAATGTTTAGTTTTGCACATGAATTTACTCAAATATGAATCTCAAAACACAAAAGGAATTTTTAGTCCAAGAATTAAAGAATTTCTTTATTCTCAAATCATCTGTTCGAAGTTGGCATATTCCAGTATTAGCGGGATTGTCAGTTGGAATTCCGCTGATGGTGGGTTTGTATTTTGATCAAAGTAAAACAGCATTAACGGCAAGTTTAGCGGGATTGGTAATTTTGTATATGCCCATTACCAATAGCATTTTCAAACGAATGTTGGTAATGTTTGTCTGTTCTTTTGGAATGATGCTTTCGTATAGCGTGGGACTTATTTTTAGTTTTAATCCAATCGTTGCAGTGGTAGTTTTTGGAGCCTTGACGATTATTGTGCATTATGTGGCGAGGACTTTCAATATGAAACCACCTGGAAGTTTCTTCTTTATAATGATTGCCGCAATTGCGTTTATGATGCCGAATAATTTGACATTAGCGCCACAGAAGATCGGAATTTTTACCTTAGGAACAATGGGTGCTTTTCTACTGGCACTTATCTATAGTTTGCTTATCAAGCACGACTTAAAAGAAAACACCTCTCAACTTTCTATAATAATAGATAGAAATCCATATCACAATGGTGTGGAATCGGCATTGGTCGGATTATTTATGGCAATCTCATTAGCTGTAAGTTATATTTTCGAGATGAATAATGGATACTGGATTCCAATTTCGGCTTTGGCGGTATTACAAGGAGCAAATAGTTATATTGTTGGCAAGAGAGCAATCCACAGAATACTTGGAACTTCTGTTGGATTGATGCTCTGTTTTTTCATTTTGACAAACTTTAATTCCAATGTCGGAATAGCTATAAGCATTATAGTGTTGCAAGTTATCATCGAATTACTAATTGCAAGACATTATGCACTTGCGGTTGTTTTTATTACACCGATTAGTATTCTCCTTGCCGAAGCGGGCAGCATTACGCAACTCGATCCGCTGCAACTTATCGAAAGTCGGTTTTTGGATATTTTGATTGGAAGCGCGATTGGAGTTGTTGGAGGATTTTTTATTTATAGTCAGAAAGTTCGGGTTTATGCTAGTTTGGGTGTGAGGAGAATGAGGAGGAGATAGCTGGCTGCTGTGAGCTTTCAGCAATCAGCGAAAAAGGTTTGAAATGCCTCTCAGACCTTATCCGTAGGTTTGTCATTTCGACGAAGTAGACCCGAGCAAAGCGACCTGGCGAAGCAAATCACATAATCAGGCTCAATCTCGTTCCGATTGATATTAAAATTAATAATGGAATTTAAGAAGTGAATCTTAAAAGTATAATTAATTCACTCTCTTAGCGTCGTCAAATTTACCCGCAAATTTGTCATTTCGACGAAGATCCGGGCGAGCAAATCATATGGTAAAGTTCAAATCTCATTCCGATTGGTATTAAAATTAATACTGGAATTTAAGTAGGAAATCTTAAAGAACCATAATTACTTCACTCTGTTAGTGTCGTCAAATTTAACCGCAAACTTGTCATTTCGACGAAGGAGAAATCACATAGTAAAACTCAATACTACTTTCAATTTAGGCTTTATTTTATCTTTAATGGAAGAGAATCAAAATTTGAAAATATAATGTCCATAAATCTCTAAACAATTTAAAATCTTTAGTGTAAATTTATATTATCCTCAAGTCTTTGTCATTGAGTTGTTTGTAGAAATTTAATTGATGATATTATGTATTTTGAACCTGAAGGTTGCTACTCATTCTACGTTTACATAATCACCAATAGTTATCGGTCAACTTTATATATTGGGGTAACTAATAACCTTCCTAGAAGACTTCAAGAACATAAAGAAAACATCGAAAATGGTGTCAAGACTTTTGCTTCGAAGTATAATATTCAATTTTTAGTCTACTATGAAAAGTTCACTTGGATTCAAAATGCAATTGTAAGAGAGAAGCAGCTCAAGAAATGGAACAGAGATAAGAAGTTTGAATTAATAAAGCAGTTTAACCCTGATTTTAAGTTTTTGAATGATAGTTTTAAAGTTTATGGTGGATAGAAAACTAGTTTTTAATTTATAGAAAAATTAGTACACACGTTTGTCATTTCGACGAAGGAGAAATCACATAGTAAAACTCATACTTAGTTTTATAATTTCCTTTGTGTGCTTATTATGATTGGTAGTGTTACTAATTATTTTTTTATATTCATGTGGTTTAATTACTTAGACTTTACCTTATTATTCCCCCAATCTTTTTAAAGACAGATAAATGTTTTTAACAGAAAATACAACCCAATATTATGTAATTTGCTTCGCCCGTTCGCTTCACTCAGGTCTCCTGCGTCGAAATGACAAGCTGGCGTGGTAAGTAAGTTGGAGTAAGTTCGTAAAATCAATACGCAGAATTAATATTATGTGATTTCTCCTTCGTCGAAATGACAAGCTTATGGGATAATAAAGTAAGGGTAATCGCTAAGATCAAAATACCGAACCAATATTATGTGATTTGCTTCGCCCGTTCGCTTCACTCGGGTCTCCTTCGTCGAAATGACAAGCTGGCGTGGTAAGTAAGTTGGAGTAAGTTCGTAAAATCAATACGCAGAATTAATATTATGTGATTTGCTTCGCCCGTTCGCTTCACTCGGGTCTCCTTCGTCGAAATGACAGACTTGCGCGCCATAGATTTTTTAGAAGTTGATAGCTAAAAGCTGATAGCTTACAGCTAATAGCTTGAAATTTTCTTCAAATGCGCAATTGTCTCTGTGGGGTTTTCGGCTTTAAAGACGTAGTTGCCCGCAACTAAAACATCAGCTCCAGCTTTTGCTAGTTGCGCTGCATTTTTATCTGTCACCCCACCGTCAATTTCGATAATTGTTGATGCGTTCTTACGAACGATCATTGCTTTTAGTCCTTCGACTTTAGCGTAAGTATTTTCTATAAATGACTGTCCGCCGAAACCTGGATTTACGCTCATAATACAAACTAAGTCAATGTCATTTATGACATCTTCAAGAAGATCTACGCTTGTGTGAGGGTTCAATACAACTCCGGCTTTCATTCCTTCTGCTTTGATTCCTTGGATGGTGCGGTGCAAATGCGGACAAGCTTCATAGTGAACGCTTAGTATATTTGCTCCTAGTGCAGCAAACGTTTTGATATAACGATCTGGATCTATAATCATCAGATGCACATCGACAGTTTTTTTGGTATGCTTTGTAATAGCTTCAAGTACTGGCATTCCGAAAGAAATATTTGGAACAAAAACGCCATCCATAATATCGATGTGAAACCAATCAGCTTCGGAGTTATTAATCATTTCGATATCTCGTTGCAGATTTGCGAAGTCTGCCGCAAGTATTGATGGTGCTATAAGTGTGTTTTTCATTGTAGGTTGTGTTGTGATTTTTTGCTTTTGCAAAGATAGTTTATTCTGAGGGTTTTTTCA
>JBBSQV010000069.1:0-13664 GCA_038243675.1 Flavobacteriales bacterium | reverse complement strand
TTTTATGGTTTTAAAGCCGATGAGATTCTTGCTAAGAATAACCCTTTTTTAGATTTAGAAGTTGATCCAAAATTAGGATGGGCATTGCGAAATATCGATGATTTTCCAGTCAATATTCAATCCGCTGCTTTAGAAACAATTCTAAGAGTTCCTGGAATCGGTGTGAAATCTGCTTACAAAATTGTTAATGCACGTAAATTCCAAAATCTTACCTTAGAGCATCTAAAGAAAATGGGCGTTGCTACCAATCGCGCTAAGTATTTTGTGACGGTTGCCAACTTCAACAAAGATTTGATTCACCTCGATTCAGTTCACCTTAAAACGCTAATTGTCGGCGATACCAAAAGCAAATTCGAAAATCCTTTTAGCAATCAAACTTCTCTGTTAAATGACGATACTTTTTTACGATAGTACTTTTGATGGATTTCTGACTGCCGTATTTGAAGTTTTCGAATTCAAATATCAAGACGTTCAAATTGTTCACGCTGATACTTTTCAGAATTCCTTTTTCGCCGAACCAATTCAGATTATTTCCAATCAGGAAAAAGCCGAAAGAGTTTTAAAACGTCTCGAAAAGCAATTAGAAAAAAGTGGAGTTCAAGATATTTTGTATGCCTTTCTATCCGAAGACCCTACCCGCGAAAGTATTCTGCTGCAAACAATTTCCTACGCTATCGAAAATCCTGGTAAAAATATTTTAAAAGATTATTCTACTTCTTATGTTTTGCAATTATCCAAACTTGTAAAAAGTGTGAACCGCGAACGCCACCGAATGAAAGCCTTTATCCGTTTTGAACTTCTGAAAGACGGAATTTATTTCGCCGAAATTTTCCCAGATTTTGATGTGCTGACTTTGATAATCACTCACTTCAAAAACCGATATCAAGATCAGAAATGGTTGATTTATGATGGCAAAAGAGGTTATGGAGTTTATTACGATCTCGAAAATGTGGAAATCATTTCCTTTGATCAGGAAGCGCAGAATAATTTAAAAAACAAAGACAATCTATTTGATGCCAAAGAAGTAGAATATCAAAAACTTTGGATTGAATATTTTGACCATACCAATATTAAGGAGCGAAAAAACACCAAACTTCACGTGCAACACGTTCCTAAGCGTTATTGGAAATACCTGACCGAGAAGAAAATACTTTAGAAAGAAAATTTAATATCGTAATTTTGCCGAATGATTAAAATTGGCAACATACAACTACCAGAATTTCCATTATTACTTGCTCCAATGGAGGATGTAAGCGACCCACCTTTTAGACGACTTTGCAAGCAGCACGGTGCCGATTTGATGTATAGTGAATTTATATCTTCTGAAGGATTGATTCGTGATGCTATCAAAAGCAGACAGAAGCTCGATATTTTTGATTACGAACGACCTGTGGGAATTCAGATTTTTGGTGGAGATGAGGAAGCAATGGCAATGTCGGCGCGAATTGTCGAAACGGTGAATCCAGATTTAATCGACATCAACTTTGGTTGTCCTGTAAAGAAAGTAGTGTGCAAAGGTGCAGGTGCTGCGGTTTTGAAAGACGTAGATTTGATGGTGCGACTTACAAAAGCGGTGATCAAAAGTACGAAGTTGCCAGTTACTGTAAAGACGCGTCTTGGTTGGGATGATAACTCAATCAATATTCACGAAGTTGCCGAAAGATTGCAAGATATCGGTGTTCAGGCATTGTCAATCCACGGACGTACTCGAGCTCAGTTATACAAAGGAGAAGCAAATTGGGGACCTATTGCTGAAGTTAAAAACAATCCTAGAATCACAATGCCGATCTTCGGAAATGGCGATATCAATTCTCCCGAAAAAGCATTGGAATATAAAAATCGCTACGGCATTGACGGAATTATGGTTGGTCGCGCCGCAATTGGATATCCTTGGATTTTCAACGAAATCAAACACTATTTCAAAACTGGCGAAAACCTTCCTCAACCTACAATTGCCGATCGTGTGCTCGCCGCCAAATCCCATCTTGAATGGGCAATAGAATGGAAAGGACTTCACGTGGGAATTGTTGAGATGCGCCGTCATTACACAAATTACTTCAAGGGAATTCCAGGTTTTAAGCCATATAGACAAGTATTGGTCACTAGCGATAGTGCTGATGAATTATACGAAACCTTTAATGTAATAACTGAGGTATACGAAGAATTTCAGTTTTCTTAGGTTTGCGAAAGCTTTATAATTTATTCATATAAATATTCTTCGTTAGGCGTAAGTCAATATCAATTATTATTTAAACTGTCGAAATGCAAAATAGCGCCTTTCAAATAAATCCGAAAGGCGCTATTGGTACAAAATGTAAAAAAAAATTATTTATTTCTTTTCTTTTTAAGCCAGCCCTTTTTTGGACTTACATTTAAACTTAAACCATAAAAGTTACCATCAATAATAAAATCTCCTTCAACATCTGCATTTTTTTCTAAGTCATAGATATAGTATCTACCTGTTGCAGTATGCTGTAATAAGTTTCTGCTGTAAAATGCTTCTAGTTGAATTAATGCAAAACCTGCTTTATAATTTAAACCAAACGATAGTTCTCCAGAAAAAGTTATTTGTTCTTGATTAGTCGTAGCATTAAATATTTTTCTGCCTTCGGTATCTGATGTTACTATAACAGAAGTTGTGGTTTCGCCACCTCCAGTAAAAAGATTTAGATTTAGACCAGCCCCCAAAACAATATTTATTTTATCATCAAGTTTATAAAAATATTCAGACTTAATAGGAATACTAAAAATAAATGCATTAGCTGGGTTAATTTCGGTTAAACTGTAACTAGCGCCGTAGCCAATATCTTCATCATCAACATCTAGAGTAAAAAGAGGATTGAATTCTTTCGCAATAATACCTGTTTTAAAATTAAAGTTACCTTTCTGCGCGAAATTGTAGTAAATACCGAACTGTAAAGAACCAGAATCATTGAATTTGATTGAGGGATAATTGGAGCCGTCAATGTTTGAAGAATAAAATCCTGTTATTCTTGATGGTTGAAACACAAAACCAAGCTTAGAATAATCATCTTGGTAAATCTTTTCAGCTTCTTGGGAATAGGAATTTACGAAAAGAAATGTTGCAAGTAAAATACTTGCAATGCTTTTTTTATTAATAAAATGGTGTGTCATAAAATTATTTATAATTTTGTTTCTAGAGTCTATAACAAATCCTAGCTCGTAAGAAGTTTTTTTTAGTTTATAAACCTATTGTTATTCTGTATAAAAAATGTTTAAAAATGAAATAGTATTTTTATAAATTATGCATTGAAATTAAGCTAAATAGTAAGAAACTCCGTCGTGGGTTTCAATTCTTTTTACGAATTCAAACATAAAATTAAAAAGTGTTAAAAGCAATGCTATTGTTTTTAATACTAAAAATAAGATAAGTCTTTTGCATCTTCGTTTTTGATAGATAATCTTTTCTGAAATAGTTCGTTACGATTATAATGTGATTTAAAAAGTTCTTCTATCACAGAAGATTTTGATAAGAAGCGTACTTTATTAAAAGGTGTCTCCCTTTTTTTTTCGGCGAAAGCCAGAAAACCTTTCTATTAATCAAACTTAAGGGATATATAAGATTGTTTTGGAAAGCGAGTTAACTGATAATTACGGAAGAGTTCAAAAAGTAATGTTCTCTAAAATTTCAGAAGTGGAGAAAACGAAATTTCTGTAGAAAATGTACTTTAAAAACGTCAATCTTTTTTCTTTCGGCGAAAGCCAAAAAATCCTAATTTTACTGCTCTAAAAGGCGTTTACTCACTCTCGAAGAAGCGATAAGAGACGCCACAAAGCCAAGAACGATGATGGTTGCGAAAACGATCCGCATATTTTCTAGCGAAAAAACCACGGGATAGGCGAGGGTGGACGTAATGACGTTTGCGGTAGTACGCTTTACTTTTTTATAGACCTAAATAAATTTTCAGGATTTTGTCGATTATCCCAAAATGAAGTTATTACAATTCTAGTAAACTCGTTTTTATAATTAATGCTAAAATTACCCATTGCTGCCTCTCGCATCTAAATGGTTTGTTGCTTTTCCAGCTTCAGGATAATTAGAAATTAGTTTGACACGTTCTTTTATTAAGATAATAAGCTTTTCGGAATATGCAGTTGATTTATTGCGAATCTTCCAATATTTTAAAATTTCTCGCCGCTGCTTAATCGCAGTTTCGGGCCAAACTACAGACTTTCTAGCCATTCTAAATCCATTTTATCTAATTCATCTTGTGGCACAATTAGATTATTCTTAAGGTCATCTTCGCTCATATTCAACATTAATAATTGAGTTTCGGAAAGTTGAATAACTTCTTGGTCAACATTAATAGTGCTGATTAATTTGTAGAGAGCGGATAAGTGGTCCTTGTTAGATATTGCGAGTAACTTATCTATGATGCTATTTCGAATGTTATCTGCTGCCATCATAATCATATTCTTTTTACAAAGATTATAAAATTATAAGCAATTTACAAAAATGGAATATATAAAGGATCAGACGAACGAGATATTAATTTAATCAAAGGATACTATTCGAGTTTTAAAAAGTAACCTCTTAAAATTTGACTTTCTTATTACTTTCGTCGAAAGCCAAAACCACCAAATCGTTGAATTTTATTTGATTTTGAAAACGGGGAACTAATAATTTCGGAAGAGTTCAAATCGTAGTATTCTCCAAAATTTCAGAAGTGGAGAAAACGAAAATTTCACAGGAAATGTTCTTAAAAGGCGTCGACGTTTTTTCTTTCGGCGAGAGCCAAAAAATACTTATTTTACTGCTCCAAAAGACGTTTGCTAACTCTCGAAGAAGCGATAAGTGACGCCACAAAGCCCAGAACGATGATGGTTGCGAAAACAATCAGCATATTTTCTAGCGAAAAAACCACAGGATAGGCGAGGGTGGAAGTGATCATAATCAATTCGAATTTTTGCTGTAAAAGCACAATTATTGCACCCAAAGCAAGTCCAATTAATCCGCCTGCAACGCACAAAAGTGAGCCTTGAAATAGGAAAATCAGTCGAAGATTTTTTATTTCGGCACCGAGATTTAAAAGTGTGTGGAGATTTTGCTTTTTGTCCAGAATCATCATAATCAAAGCGCCGATAAGGTTGAAAAGCGCTACGATCAGGACGAGCGTGAAGATGAGGTAAACGGCAAGATTTTCGGTATTCAGCATTTTATACAACGCATCGTTTTGCGCCGCTCTATTCTTAATAATAATTCCTGATCCGAGAATTGTCGAAAGTTGTGAAGTGACCGTTTCTTCATCTTTAGCCGATTTTAATTTGACTTCAAGACCAGTAAATTCATTCTTTTTATACTGCAATAATTCCTGAACAAGACCTAAATCTGCAAAAACATACTTGCCATTGATGTCGTCGTTAATATCGTAAATCCCGGCAGGTAAAAGGTTTTCCTTGACAAAAGCATCATCAGGATTTTCGATTGTTCCCTTTCCAGCCTTCGGAACAAAAACTTCTAGTGGATTGTAATTGTCAAAAATTCCCAAAGAGAGTTTCTGCGAAATAGTGTACCCAATAACCGCCTGATAAGTGTCAGGTTCCAGCCATTGCCCCGTAAAAAGTGATTTATTAACGTCGTTGACATTTTGGAAAGTTGAGTCGACACCTTTGAGATAAGCGACGTGTTCTTTATTGTCGTACATAAAAAGAACTCGCTCTTCTACAACCTGAGAAGTAGCAGCGATACCTGTAATTTTTTTGATTTTTTCTGCTTGAGAAGCGTCAATTTTGAAAGACTTTCCAACAGAAGTGCTGACTTTTAAATCTGGATCGAAATCATTGCTGAAAGAAAGACTGAAATCTTTAAGTCCGCTAAAAACCGAAAGAACCACAAAAAGCGAAAGTGTACCTACGATAATTCCCACAGAAGCGATGCCTGTAATAATATTTATAGCATTGTTTTTACTGCTGCTAAATAAATACCGACGGGCTATGTAGAACGGAAAATTCAATTTATGATTTTTTGCGTTTTTCCAAAAGATCACGGTTGTCGATAGGATTCTCTCTGCTGTTTAGAGCATTGTCAATCTTCTCGATATAATCTAGTGAATCGTCAATCTTGAAAGTAAGATTCGGTACACGTCTCAACTGCAATTTTACGCGTTGTGATAAATCGTGCTTAATAAGTGGTGTATTGGTTTTGATTGCAGCCAAAGTTTCAGCTGATTTTTCTGGTGGAAAAATGCTAAGGTGTACAGTAGCAAACGAGAGATCGCTTGTCACAAATACTTTTGATACTGAAATCACAAGATTCGATACGCCATTTTTACGTATCTCACCTTGTAAAATATCAACAAGATCTTTTTGAATTACTCCGGCAATTTTTTTCTGTCTATTCGTTTCCATAATGCAAAAATACGATTTTTTGCATACAGTCTGTTAGAATCTTAATATGGCGGCACATTTATTTAGCCTAAACATCTAAGAAGACGTAGGCGTTCAAAAAGTCAATTTGTATATTTGTTCTTTATATATTGAACTATGAGAAAAATTGAACATATAGGAATTGCGGTAAAAAACCTTGAAGAGTCAAACGATTTATTTACTAAACTTTTTGGAGCAGCACCTTACAAAACAGAAGAAGTTGCGAGTGAAGGGGTGAATACTTCTTTCTTTATGAATGGCCCAAACAAAATCGAGCTCCTAGAAGCTACTAACGAGGACAGTCCGATTGCGAAATTCATCGCCAAAAAAGGTGAGGGAATTCACCATATCGCCTTTGATGTCGAAGATATAGTTTCTGAAATTGAGAGACTTAAAGGAGAAGGTTTTATTGTGCTGAACGAAGTTCCAAAAAAGGGAGCTGATAATAAACTTGTAGCATTCTTACATCCAAAATCTACAAATGGTGTTTTGATTGAATTATGTCAGGAAATAAAATAGCATTCTGCTTAAAAATATCGTTGCAAAAGCTTTGTGGCAATTAAAAAATGTCATAATATTGCAACCTCAAAATAACCGGTCCTATAGCTCAGCTGGTTAGAGCACCTGACTCATAATCAGGTGGTCCCTGGTTCGAGCCCAGGTGGGACCACAGTTATTAAGAAGCCTTTCAGAAATGGAAGGCTTTTTTTGTTTGTAACTGTTTGATGTAACATTCGAATTTTTTTCAAAAACCTCAAAAAAAAATTATTAGATAAAATCTTATTCTGCAGGTAGCGCATTTCTGACCTATGATATTGTCTTTTGATAATATTTCTAATAGTACAGAACTCAGAGAGTCGATGAACAGTAGTTTTTAGTCTGTATTATATTACATATAGTCTTCTTAGTGCAGATTACTTATTAAAAAAACGTGATGTTTGCGCAACTCTCCAAATTTTATCTACTTTTACAAATTAATTTTAATGCTCCATGAAGCTAGTATATCTATTTATATTTTTTATGGCTAATGTATATGCGATTCCGGAGCCGCCTCAGCCAAACGCGCCAGTTCCTTTAAATGGGCCCGGTGGTCCAAATTTGCCTCTGGACAATAATTTAGATTTATTTATTATATTGGCTATCGCTTATGGTCTCTATGTAGTCTATAGTAGAAGAAAAGTCGAAATTACTTAGTTATCTCCGATACTCTTGCAGCCTAGCCACATATTTCCCAATCACATCAAATTCCAAATTTACCTTAGTTCCCACCTCAAATTTCTTAAAGTTAGTGTGTTCAATAGTATAAGGTATAATCGCGACGCTAAATTCTTCTTGTTGCGAATTCACAACCGTTAGGCTCACGCCATTCACGGTTATTGACCCCTTTTCGATTGTAAGATTACCAATGCTGCTGTCATATTTAAAAGTGAAATAGGTACTTCCTCCAGCATCTTCAATGTTTGTGCAGATTCCAGTCTGATCAACATGTCCTTGCACGATATGTCCATCAAGTCTATCTCCAAGTTTCATCCCGCGTTCTAGATTTAATATTTCGCCCTCCTTCCAATTACCAATTGTGGTCTTATCTGCAGTTTCTTGCACGGCAGTTACGACATATTTTGAGTCTGAAATTCCGACTACTGTTAAGCAGATTCCGTTGTGAGCAACGCTTTGGTCAATTTTCAATTCATTGGTAAAATTGCTGTCTATTGTGATGTTTAGGTTATTGCTATCTTTTTCTATAGTAGTAACTGTGCCAAGGGTTTCGATAATTCCGGTAAACATGATTTTATTTTTGTAAATTTGCTCTTCAAAATTAGCAATAAAATCTTGTGCTCATGACTAAAAAAGCAGAAAACATAATCGTAGGAATTTCGATAGGCGATTTAAACGGAATTGGCAGCGAAGTTGTTTTAAAGACATTTGAAGATCTTCGCATGTTAGAATTTTGTACGCCTGTGATATTTGCAAACGTCAAATTGATGTCGTTTATGAAGCGAAACCTAAATTCGAATATTGCTTTTCATGGCATAGATTCACTTGACCAAGTACTTCCCGCAAAAATCAATGTATTAAATGTGTGGAAAGATGTTTTTGATATCAAGTACGGTCAAAATGATCAAGAAGCAGGAAAGTATGCTATCAAATCATTTGTTGCTGCTACCGAGGCTTTAAAAGCTGGAACGATTGACGTTTTAGTTACTGCTCCCATAAATAAATATAACATACAATCTGACGAATTCAAATTCCCAGGACATACAGACTATCTTGATCAGCAATTAGAAGGTAATGCTCTAATGTTAATGGTAAATGGAAACCTTCGTGTTGGTTTGCTTACAGATCATATTCCAGTAAGTGAGGTTGCTGCGCATCTGACTCCAGAGCTAGTAAAAAAGAAAATTGAAACGATTAATCAGACTTTAATACAAGATTTTAATATTGTTAGACCACGGATTGCGGTTTTAGGTTTAAATCCACATGCCGGTGACGGTGGAGTTATTGGTCGTGAAGACGATGAAATATTAAGACCTGTCATTGCTAAAATGTTTGAGAAGGGAACTTTGGTATTTGGCCCATATCCTGCAGATGGTTTCTTCGGAAGCAATCAGTACGAAAAATTTGATGCTGTAATTGCGACTTATCATGATCAAGGACTTATACCTTTTAAGACTTTATCATTTGGGCAAGGTGTGAATTATACTGCGGGACTTGAGAAGATTCGTACTTCTCCTGATCATGGGACTGCCTTTGATATAGCAGGAAAAGGCTTGGCAGACGCCAATTCATTCAAGGAAGCTGTATACTTGGCGCTAGATGTTTACGAGGCAAGAAATAATTATGCAGAGATAAGTGAGAGGCCTTTAAAAGTTAAAGACAGACATTAATAAAAAATAAGAAGATAATCGTTTGAATTTCCAATTATTTTATATCTTTGCACGCTCAAATTGATGGTGAAATGAAAAAGATAAATGATTTTTTGATTCCCTTTGTCGGATTGAAGTTAGGTAAACACCAATTTGAATACCATATAGATAATGCGTTCTTTGATACTTTTGAATATGAGGACTTTAATAGTTCTGATATTAATGTGAAAGTAAATTTTGAAAAAAAATCTACTATGTTAGAAGTTCGCTTTGAGCATAGTGGTTCAGTTAATGTCGCTTGTGACGTTACCGGAGAAGATTTTGACATGCCTGTTGAAGGTACTCTGAAGCTTGTTGTTAATTTCGGAGACGAATTTAATAACGACAATGAAGAGTTGTTGATTTTGCCTCACGGTCAGCATCAGATTGATGTTTCGCAGTATATCTATGAAATGATCGTGCTCTCAGTTCCGCTGAGACGTGTACATACAGGGGTATTAGATGGAAGTTTAAAAAGTGCTGCACTCGATAAGTTGAATGAAATTTCGGTTACAGAAATCAATACAGATTCTGAACAGGAAACACAGGAAATAGATCCCCGTTGGGACAAGTTAAAACAATTATTAAAAGATTAAATAATACAGTAAAATGGCACATCCAAAGAGAAAAATCTCCAAAACTAGAAGAGATAAGAGAAGAACACATTACAAAGCAACTCCTGCGCAAATTGCAACTTGTCCTATCACTGGTGAGGCACATTTGTATCACAGAGCTTACTGGCATGAAGGAAAGATGTACTACAGAGGTCAGGTAGTTATCGATAAATCAGTTGCTGCTATATAATTGCTTAAAGCATGAAATCTTAAACTCCTACGTTGTGGGAGTTTTTTTTTATTATTTGAAACTTTCAAGCGTTACAAAATTTAAGAATTTGCAAAAAAAAGCTATGTTCGGATTTTTTTTTGTAAATTCCACGTCCTTATGAATACCTGTGTATTTATAAGAAAATAATTGAATTTTATGAATAAAATTACAGCTGCAATTACCGCTGTTGGCGGTTATGTACCAGAATTTGTACTTACCAATAAAATGCTCGAGACAATGGTTGATACCAATGACGAGTGGATAACCAGTCGAACTGGAATTAAAGAAAGACGCGTTTTAAAGGACAAAACTAAAGGTACTTCTTACCTAGCCATTATGGCTGCAAAAGATTTAATCGAAAAAAGCAACCTAGATCCGGCAGAAATTGATCTTGTAATTGTTACATCGGTTTCATTTGATATGCCAGTAGCAGCTACTGCTGTTTTTGTGGCAACACAAATTGGAGCAGTCAATGCTTTTGCTTACGACTTGCAAGCCGCTTGTTCAGGATTTCTATTTGCAATGTCTACTGCTGATGCCTACATTAAAAGTGGCAAATACAAAAAAATTCTGGTTATCGGAGCCGATAAAATGTCTTCAATCATTGATTATACTGATAGAGCTACCTGCATTATTTTTGGTGATGGAGCCGGAGCAGTACTTTTTGAACCTGATGAAGAAGGATTGGGAATACAAGATGAAATTCTTAAAAGTGATGGTATTGGTCGCGATTATCTAAAGATAGACGCCGGCGGATCACTGCTTCCTGCATCTATCGAAACTGTAGAAAATAGACAGCATTTTGTTTTTCAAGATGGTAAAACTGTTTTTAAATACGCAGTGGTAGGAATGGCCGATGTTAGTGAAAAAATTATGCAGAAGAATAATTTATCAAATGATGATGTCGATTGGCTCATCGCACACCAAGCTAACAAAAGAATTATTGACGCTACTGCATCAAGAATGAATCTTGATCCAGATAAAGTCCTAATTAATATTCAAAAGTACGGTAATACAACGGCTGCAACTTTGCCGCTGCTTCTTTTTGATTTCGAGAAGAAATTTAAAAAAGGAGATACGTTAATATTTGCTGCCTTTGGTGGTGGATTTACTTGGGGTTCCATATATCTTAAGTGGGCTTACGATTCAAAATAGATTAAAATCAAAAAATACAGATTATGGATATTAGAGAAATACAAAATTTAATAAAATTTGTAGCCAAATCAGGAGCTACAGAGGTTAAGCTTGAAACAGATGATTTTAAGATAACAATTAAAACTACAAACGAAGCAAGTACTCCCGAGTACACGTATCTTCAGGCACCAGTGAATCCTGCGTTTCCTACTGCTGGAACACCGCAACCGGTAATGCCAACGCCAGCTGCACCTGCCGCCGAAGCAGCAGCAGTGACTGATGATGCTGATTCAAAGTACGTGACTATCAAATCTCCAATTATTGGAACTTTGTATAGAAAACCTTCGCCAGACAAAGCAGTATTTGTTGAGGTTGGATCTACAATTGCCAAAGGAGATGTTCTTTGTGTAATTGAAGCTATGAAGTTGTTTAACGAAATCGAATCTGAAATTTCAGGTAAAATCGTTAAAGTTCTTGTAGATGATTCATCACCAGTAGAATTTGATCAGCCATTATTTTTAGTAGATCCGTCTTAATTTGAATTTCAGAACGGTCGCTTTGTGATTCGGTTCTAAATTTCAATCTGTCTAATTTTTCAAATTAAAAAGGATGTTTAAAAAAATTCTTATAGCAAATCGAGGTGAAATTGCACTTCGTATTATTAGAACCTGCCGCGAAATGGGTATCAAAACTGTAGCAGTTTATTCTACAGCTGATGCCGAAAGTTTGCACGTTCGCTTTGCAGACGAAGCAGTTTGTATAGGGCCTCCACCAAGTAATTTATCCTACTTGAAGATGTCAAATATTATTGCTGCTGCAGAGATTACAAATGCAGACGCCATACATCCAGGGTACGGATTTCTTTCTGAAAATGCTAAATTTTCAAAAATATGCGGTGAGCACGGAATTAAATTTATCGGTGCTTCTCCAGAAATGATTGACAGAATGGGTGACAAGGCTTCTGCCAAAGCCACTATGAAAGCTGCCGGAGTTCCTACAATTCCAGGATCTGAAGGTCTATTAGAATCTGTCGAACAATTAAAAGAACAAGCCAAAGAATTCGGATTTCCAGTAATTATCAAAGCTACCGCAGGTGGTGGAGGTAAAGGAATGAGAGCTATTTGGAAAGAAGAGGAAATCGAGAAAGCTTGGGAATCTGCCCGTCAAGAAGCGAAAGCTGCTTTTGGAAACGACGGAATGTATCTTGAGAAATTGATCGAAGAACCTCGTCATATAGAAATACAAATTGTAGGTGATGCATACGGAAAAGCTTGTCACTTATCAGAACGTGACTGCTCAATCCAAAGACGTCATCAAAAACTTACTGAAGAAACTCCTTCTCCTTTTATGACTGACGAATTACGTCACGCTATGGGAGATGCAGCAGTGAAAGCAGCAGAATATATTAAGTATGAAGGTGCCGGTACCGTAGAATTTCTTGTAGATAAACATAGAAATTTCTACTTTATGGAGATGAATACACGTATTCAAGTGGAGCATCCTATTACCGAGCAGGTAATTGATTATGACCTTATTCGTGAGCAAATTATGGTAGCGGCAGGTATTCCAATATCTGGAAAAAATTACACTCCAAAGTTACACGCTATCGAATGTCGAATCAATGCCGAAGATCCTTACCACGATTTTAGACCTTCACCGGGAAAAATTACTACACTTCACGCTCCTGGTGGGCACGGTGTACGTTTGGACACACATGTCTACGCAGGCTATACAATTCCGCCAAATTATGACTCGATGATTGCAAAGTTAATTACGTCTGCACAAACCCGTGAAGAGGCGATTAATAAAATGAAAAGAGCATTGGACGAATTTGTTATCGAAGGTATTAAAACTACAATTCCGTTCCACCGACAATTGATGGACGATCCAGCTTATGTTGCGGGAAATTACACCACTGCATTTATGGACACTTTCAAAATGAATGATCCAGAATAATATTTTAAGCCTCACAATCTCGTGAGGCTTTTTTTTTAAATACATATTTAGAAGTGCTATGACAATTTTTTTTAGGAGCTATTTCCTGCTGTCCACTGTATCTTTCTTGGATTGCAGCTATCGCGGCAATCCAAGAAAGGATGCCGTTCCCATCAGGGCTAGGGCACTTGTGTTAAACTGAAATATTTTTTTTTAAAAATCACAATCATCTCTTTTGTTCATTTAGATTTTTTCGCTTTTTCTATATTTTTGATTCTCTTTCATTTCGATTATTTTGATTTTCTCTATTTTTCTCGCGGGAAGGATAGCAGTGAACCCGAGCTTTTGCGAACTGGCGAAGCAAATCCTTTCTTGTGGCGTTCCGAAGCAAAAGCTGCAAGAAAGATTGGGAACGAATTGCCTGACCTGAGCCAAATTAAATATCAATGTTTGCACAAATCGTTTTGGCAAAGGACTCGC
>JBBSQV010000068.1:0-13747 GCA_038243675.1 Flavobacteriales bacterium | reverse complement strand
TTGATTAAAGCTTTTCGATACTGCTAGCGTCATTGAACTAGCTGTTGGTATATCTACAAAATTTGTTTGATTTACATTAAGACCAATACCAACAATTGACGTTATACCACCATCGCCTCTAATGATGTTTTCTATCAAAATTCCACCTATCTTCTTGTTTTCTGCCATAATGTCGTTAGGCCACTTTATAGATAATTTTGGTATATTTTTACTATCTAAAACCTTGTACAAACAAACAGCAACTGCAACATTCAGAAGATAAATTTCTTTGATGTCAAAGATGACTTTCTCTATATAAACACTAAAGGTCAAGTTTTTACCTTTATCACTAGCCCATTGAGCACCCATTTGACCACGCCCTTCGGTCTGATCTTCAGCAACCACGCAGCAAAAATTTTCAATATTTTCGTTCTGACTCAGTGTCTTTAGGTAATCGTTTGTTGACGGAGTGGCATTAAGTTTGATTATCTTCATATAATGAATATATTAAAACATAATTTAATCTTATGTTAAGGTTCAAAAATAAAAACAAAAAGTGGTAACTTTGCCAATTACAGAAAAAAATAAATGACTAAAAAAGCTATAAACAATGATGTTCTTCTAGCAAACATCATAAAGGGAATTGAAGAAGTTAAAGGACAAGATATTGATATTTTAGATTTACGTGATATAGACACTTCAGTCTGCGATTACTTCGTAGTATGCAATGGAACTTCAAATACTCAGGTCAACGCCATTGTGAATTCCATCCAAAAAATTGTTTCAAAAGAATTACATGATAAGCCTTGGCATGTTGAAGGCTCTGACAATGCAGAATGGGTACTTATGGACTATGTAAATATTGTAGTGCATGTTTTCCAGAAACATATTAGAGAATATTACAATATTGAAAGCTTATGGGGCGATGCTAAAATCACAACAATCGAAAATAAATATTAGAGTTAATGGCGAAAGATAATAATCCAAATCCGAACAAATTTAAAATTAGTCCATGGCTTGTCTATGGGGTTATTGTATTTATTTTCCTTGCCATCAGTTTTGCATCTGGTGGATCTTCGTTTCAAGATGCACAAAAAACATCATCATCAAAATTTAATGTTTTTCTTGAATCAGGGGATGTTTCTAAGGTAAATATTTTAAACAAAACTCAGGCAGAAGTATATCTTACTCCTGAAGCTTTGAAAGAAAAACAACATGCAGCTGTTGCTAAAGATTTACTGAACAGACCTAATCCAGGTCCTCATTATGTGTTTGATATTGGTAACGACGAGATTTTTCAGAAGAAACTTGAAGTTGCTGTTGCTGACGGTAAACTAAAAGACTTTAGTTTTATGCAACAGAGCAATTGGACAGACCTACTAATAGGTTTTCTTCCAATTATCGTAATTATTGCAATCTGGATATTTATTATGCGTAGAATGTCTGGTGGCGGCGCAGGTGGCCCTGGTGGACAACTATTTAATATTGGAAAATCCAAGGCTAAGTTATTTGACGAAAAAACTGATATCAAGACTACATTTAAAGACGTTGCAGGTCTTGAAGGAGCTAAAGAGGAAATTCAGGAAATTGTAGAATTTCTTAAAAATCCAGAAAAATATACCAACCTTGGTGGTAAAATACCAAAGGGTGCTCTGCTAGTTGGTCCTCCAGGAACAGGTAAAACGCTTTTAGCGAAGGCTGTAGCTGGAGAAGCTCAAGTTCCTTTCTTCTCTCTTTCGGGTTCAGATTTTGTTGAAATGTTTGTGGGTGTGGGAGCTTCAAGAGTTCGTGACTTATTTAAACAAGCAAAGGAAAAATCTCCAGCTATTATCTTTATTGATGAGATTGACGCTGTAGGACGTGCTAGAGGTAAAAATAATATGTCAGGTTCTAATGACGAACGTGAAAATACTTTGAACCAACTTCTTACTGAGATGGACGGTTTTGGAACTAACTCGAATGTAATTGTTCTAGCAGCTACCAATAGAGCAGATGTACTTGACAAAGCTTTAATGCGTGCAGGTCGATTTGATAGACAAATTTTTGTTGATCTTCCAGACATTAGAGAACGTAAAGAAATATTTGAAGTTCACCTTAAGCCTTTGAAAATTGAAGAGGCTTTGGACACGGATTTCTTAGCAAAACAAACTCCTGGATTCTCTGGAGCAGACATTGCCAATGTTTGTAACGAAGCTGCGCTAATCGCCGCTCGTTATGATAAAAAAGCTGTAGATAAACAAGACTTTTTAGACGCTGTTGACAGAATTGTTGGTGGTCTTGAAAAGAAAAATAAAATTGTTACTCCGCACGAAAAACGTGCAATTGCAATTCATGAAGCTGGACATGCGACCGTAAGTTGGATGCTGGAGCACGCTGCTCCACTAATTAAAGTAACGATAGTACCAAGAGGACAAAGTTTAGGTGCTGCTTGGTATCTTCCAGAAGAGAGACTTATTGTTCGAACAGATCAAATGCTGGACGAAATGTGTGCTACAATGGGAGGTCGTGCTGCGGAGAAAGTTACCTTTAACCGTATTTCTACTGGTGCTTTAAGTGATCTTGAAAAAGTAACAAAGCAGGCAAGAGCAATGGTTACTGTTTATGGACTTAATGAAAGATTGGGTAATGTTACCTATTATGATTCTTCAGGACAAAACGACTATGGTTTCTCTAAACCTTACTCAGAAGATACCGCCAGAATTATCGATGAAGAGATCTCATTACTGATTGAAAGTCAGTACTTGAGAGCAATTGCTATTCTTGAAGAAAATAAAGATAAATTATTTCAACTTGCTGATATATTAATTGAGAAAGAAGTGATTTTTAAAGATGACTTAGAAACAATCTTCGGAAAACGCACATTTGATCAAAATCTGCAGGAACAAATTTCATAAATAAATATAATTTTTAAAGACAAAAATCTTAATTCAAAATAAACTCTTTTGAATTAAGATTTTTTTATCTTTGAACGTTTTCAAATCATAAAAAATCGAAAATGCCTATTATGAGTCTTTTCAAAAAACTTTTCGGAGGGTCTGATTCTAAAGAAGAAAAAGAAACAGAAAATATTTACAACACTCAATATGATGTTCCAACAACACCTGTTGATGAGCGATTTATGTTTAACTTCAAGAGGAATGGCGGTAAATTTATTTATTGCGAAAACTTAGATGAAGTAAAAGAGCAATTCGAAAATATTCTTGAAGAAAATGACTGGTTTGAGTCTGAAGTTATGTGCTTTGAACCTAAACTGCATAGTCTCTTAGACGAAAATAAGCTAGAATATACTCATGCTAAAAATCCGATATTTTTATTCGCCTCTTGCGAAAATCTTATTGCAGATGAAGGTTCGGTTTTTCTTTCATCAAATCAGCTTAAGCAAAATAAACCAAGTCAGCTGCCGGCTAACATAGTTATCTTGGCTACTACAAGTCAGATTATTGAAAGTACGAGTGATGGATTGCGTTTGATAAAGAGAAAATATGAAAAAGATTATCCTACCAACATCACAACTATAAAGTACTTTGATAAAGCGAAGGAAGAAGATTTTTTACAGTATGGAAGTACACCAAAGAATCTCTATTTGTTGCTTTTAGAAGATCTCTAATATGCGCGAAACACTTATCAGATCAGCTTCCGGTATCGTCTATATACTACTCCTAGTTGGAGCTACACTCTATTCTTCTTATACTTTCCAAATTTTATTTGGTATTCTGATGCTAGTCAGCATTTACGAATATTGCAAATTAATTAAGACCACATTGCTAGGTCCTATGTTTGTTGGCACCGTGCTCTATACACTATTTGCTGTTTTAAGCAAAGATTTTATCACTTCGATACTTCTTTTAATTCCTACACTCTATTTTGCAATAAATACCATGATTCTTCTTTTCCGGAATAATATGGAGGAAATGGCAGAAGATCAAAAACTTCGATCAGTGGGTAATTATGTGATTCTACCATTTATAATTATAGCTCAAATTCCATTTGAAGAAGATTATTATAATCCTAAAATAATTATTTCGATTTTTATATTAATTTGGGTTAATGATACTTTCGCTTATATCGTTGGAAAATCAATTGGTAAAAACAAGTTGTTTGAAGCAATTTCCCCTAAAAAAACTGTTGAAGGATTTATCGGCGGACTAGGATTTGCAATGTTGTGTGGATTACTATTATCACAAAATTATATACATCAACCTTTTATAATATGGGTTATAATCGCCATAATAATTTCCATTTTTGGAACAATAGGTGATCTTATAGAATCAAGATTTAAGCGAATAGCAAAAGTTAAAGACAGTGGAACAATTATGCCTGGACATGGTGGTATTTTGGATCGTTTAGACAGTATTATATTTGCTGCTCCATTTGTATATTTATTTTACCAAATTGTGAAGTTTTTACCGCGATTATATTAGCAAAATATATTTGAGTTTTTAATTTGTTTATATTAAATCGCAGATTTTAATTATAATTTTTGTTATCAGATTTTTTACTACAATCCATTTTATCTTAATCGTAGACGAATATTAGTATTCCTTATCTATTATCATATTAATATTCTTTTGTTGCAACCATAAAAGGTGATCATGGTGCTACAAAAATAAAAAAAAGTAAAATACATCATCTCATATTCAGATTCAGATTTACATTTTTCTATAAAAGCTCTAATTGATCTAGATAATGTTCTATACGAATTATTAAAGATGACGTGTGAAAATTCTGAAGAGTAATCCTATTTAATTAACTGACTATTATATAATACGCAGATTTTGCGGGAGACATGGCAGTAGACACGAGCAGCGCGACTGGCGCAGCATGATTTGGAACGGATAGACCGATTTGAGTCGAGGAAAATTTCAAATTTTAAAAAATAAATTTTAGCGAAGGTTTCGTATTAATAAAAATATGAAGAAATAAATTCTAAAGCACATAGAAAAGTACATGAAAATAATCCAAGCATTTTGTAGTACTTAATATGAAGTGCCATAATTGATTTTTTATGCTTATAATTTTTTATATTTACATCCACAAAAAAAATTATTAATTTTACCTTATAAATTATGACAGACATTAAAATATTATCTAAAAAAGAAATTGACGCATTACTAACAAAGCCAAGTCCAGCTAAAGAAATAATTTATGGTTCCACTATCGACAAACTGAAAACTGGCGAAGGATTTTTAGTAAATATCGAGGCTTTCAAAGAAATAATGAAAACACCGTTACAAACTTATTATGCAAATAAGTATAAAAAGAAAGGAAACGACATTATAGAAATCAAGAAATTGGGTGACAGTTATTTAATTAGAAAAAAGTAAGACGACTCAATAAAGACACTAAATATGAAAGACTGGAAAAAAAACATTTCAGTGTCTAAACACAAATAATATCACTATGTTTCATAAAGAAGGATCTCGAATTATTTTAATTTCTACAACAGTATTAGTTGCAATATTATTACTTTCAGAAAAATTTATATCAAACTACTGGGCTTTAAAGTCGGTTCAAGTTGCAGCTTTACTGTTTTTATTAATTGTTTTACAATTCTTTAGAAATCCAAAAAGAAGTGTAGCTCTCGACGCAGGCCATATTATCTCTCCTGTTGACGGAAAAGTTGTGGTGATAGAAGAAGTTTATGAAGCAGAATATTTTAAAGACAAAAGATTGCAGGTATCTGTATTTATGTCGCCGATCAATGTGCACGTCACTCGTTACCCAATGACCGGTAAAATAGTTTTTAGCAAATACCATCCGGGCAAGTTTCTCGTGGCATGGCATCCTAAATCGAGTACTGAGAACGAACGTACTACCATTGTCGTAAATAATGAGAATTTTGGTGATGTACTTTACAGACAAATTGCAGGAGCATTAGCGAAGAGAATTGTGAATTATGCAAAGGAAGATATGCAGGTAATTCAAGGTACAGATGCCGGATTTATAAAATTTGGTTCAAGAGTAGATTTATATTTACCACTTGGTACAGAAATCAATGTTGTGTTGAATCAAAAAGCGATTGGTGGTAAAACTATCATCGCCACAAAAATTTAATGACTGATCAAGAACTAGACATAGAATTTACCAAAGCAGTGGGTCGCGCAATGCACTTATCACAAGCCTCGTTGCCTCAAGATGTACAGTTGCGTTTGTATGCCTATTTTAAACAGGCGTCTTTTGGTACTTCTATTCCTAAAATGTCTACAAATTTTGATCTTCGAAATGCATTCAAAACCAACGCTTGGATGCAAATAAGTCATATATCAATTCGTGAAGCTAAAGAGTTGTATATAGAAACAATAAATTCAATAATTGGAGAAAACTAAAACTATGAAAATGCTCAAGCACCTTATTTTATTTTCAAGTTTGATGCTTTTGTTAAGTTCATGCGAAGAAAAAAAGTTAATTGAAGTTCAAGTTCCACTTCCGTCGGCGCCTGAAAAGAAAAAGCTTGGTAATCCAGATGATATTAAAGCTGATATAGGCTCTTTTCAATTAGCACAACTTCCTTATAGTTACGACGCGTTTGAACCTGAATTTGATGCGAAAACCATAGAATTGCATTATGCGAGACACTATTTGTCCTATACCAATAATCTTAATAAGACTTTAAAAGATACTCCAATTGAAAAGTTTCGAATTGAGGAGATCATTTCGTCTCTTGATATGAATAATATCGCTTTGCGCGAAAATGCGGGCGGTTACTACAATCATACATTATTGTTTGAATCTATTACTCCTAAAAATGGCGGGCAACCATCTGCGGCTCTTGCCGAAGCTATAAAAAGAGATTTTGGAAGTTTTGAAAACTTTCGTTCACTTTTTTCTACGGCTGCGCAAAAAGTTATTGGTTCGGGCTGGGCGTGGTTGGTACTGGACAAAGCGGGCGTTTTGCAGATAGCAATAACTCCCAATCAAGACAACCCGATGATGCCTCAATCAATCATTAGAGGGACTCCCCTACTGCCTATCGATGTTTGGGAACATGCTTATTATTTGCACTTTGAAACCAAGCGAAAAAAATATATTGATACCTACTTTGACGCCATAAATTGGGCAAAGATCTCCGAAAGATATAATACTGCTTTAGGTATTTAAAAAACATAGAAAAACCTGTACTAATTAAAGTACAGGTTTTTTTTGCCTAAAAATTTTTAAGCAGATTATTTTTGAGCTTATTTTAAATTAGCTAGTGACTGCTCTATTGTTGCAATCTTAGACAATGCATCTGCTTCTTTCTTGCGCTCGATGTCCAAGACATTTTGGGGTGCTCCAGCTACAAACCGTTCGTTTGATAATTTCTTCTGAACAGATTGCAAGAATCCTTGAGTATATTTAAGCTCTTCGCTAAGTTTTTGAATTTCCTCTTCTACATTAATAGCACCAGAAACAGGGATGAAATATTCATTTGCTTGAACTCTGAAGGTCAAAGCGCCTTCTTCTTTTTCAGAAATATATTCATACTCAGAAATATTTCCAAGTTTCGTAATCACGCTATCAAAACTACTATCAGAATAGTTATTATTCATAACTTTTAAGACGATAGTATCTTTGAAAGCTATGTTTTTTTCTTTTCTAATTGTTCGAATTGCTGAAATTACTTCCATTGTATTTTCGAAATTAGAAATGATTATTGAGTCAAATTCTTTTGCTTCAGGCCAAGTCGAAATAATTAGTGCTTCTTCTGAAGTTCTTTCTTTTATTAAGTGCCAAATTTCCTCAGTTAGGAATGGCATAAATGGATGCAGTAGTTTCAAGTTGTCTTCCATCAAGGCTATAGCTGCGTCAAAAGTTTTACGATCTATTGGCTGCTGATATCCTGGCTTAATAATTTCCAGAAACCAAGAACAGAAATCATCCCATACCAGTTTGTAGATTGACATCAATGCATCTGAAATTCGATATTTCTCAAAATGATCTTCAATCTCTACCAAGGTCTGATTCATTTTTGCCTGATACCATTCAATACCAACCTTTGAAGATTC
The DNA here is from genome assembly GCA_038243675.1 of Flavobacteriales bacterium. Classification (GTDB taxonomy): domain Bacteria; phylum Bacteroidota; class Bacteroidia; order Flavobacteriales; family Flavobacteriaceae; genus Flavobacterium. The sequence goes on along the minus strand of JBBSQV010000068.1, from coordinate 5,783 downwards.
AGGTTGTGGGATATTGTCGCTTACCTCCCAGCCCTTTATCAGTCTGAAAGCATTCCAAATTTTGTTTGAAAAAGCTTTTCCTTGATTGCAGAGTTCTTCGTCAAACATAATATCATTTCCAGCCGAAGCACTCAGTAGCAGGCCTACTCTAACGCCATCAGCACTAAATTTCTCGATCAATTCTAATGGATCTGGTGAGTTTCCTAACGATTTTGACATCTTTCGGCGTTGTTTATCACGAACAAGACCGGTAAGATAAACATTGCTGAAAGGTTTCTGACCTGTATACTCGTAACCGGCAATAATCATTCTAGCCACCCAGAAAAATAAAATATCTGGACCCGTTACAAGATCATTGGTTGGGTAATAATATTTAAATTCTTCATTATCAGGATTTACAATTCCATCAAATACTGACATTGGCCAAAGCCAAGAAGAAAACCAAGTATCTAACGCGTCTTTGTCTTGTCTTAATTTTGAACTATCAAAATTTGCAAATCCGTCCAACTTCTCAACCATTTCCAGAGCTTCCTCTTTAGATCTAGCAACTACAAACTGCTCTTTCCCATCACCATAATAATATGCAGGAATTTGTTGTCCCCACCATAATTGACGAGAAATATTCCAATCACGAATATTCGTCAACCAGTGGCGGTATGTATTTTCAAATTTTGCAGGATGCAGTTTTATTTCGTCATCTTCAAGAACAGCTTTTATTGCAGGCTGCACTAATTCTTCCATTTTCAGAAACCACTGTTCTGATAATCGTGGCTCAATAACAGCTTTTGTTCTTTCAGATGTTCCAACTTTATTTAAGTGAGTTTCAGTTTTTGCAAGTGCACCTAATTCTTCAAGTTCTTTTGCAATTTCTTTTCGAACTACAAAACGATCTTTTCCTTGATAATGAAGCCCATAACTATTAAGAGTTGCATCATCATTTAACATATCAATAATCTCAAGAGCATGCTTTTCTCCCAAAATCTTGTCATTCATATCATGAGCCGGCGTTACCTTCAAGCAACCCGTTCCAAACTCTAAATCAACGTATCCATCTTCGATAATAGGAATACTTCTTCCTGCTATGGGAACAATAGCTCGTTTACCTTTTAAGTGAGTGAATCTTTCGTCTTCAGGATTAATGCAAATCGCAGTATCGCCAAAGATTGTTTCAGGCCTAGTTGTTGCAACCGTAAGAGTATCAGAAGATCCTTCAATTTGATATTTTATATAATATAAATTTCCTTGCTGCTCTTCAAAAATTACTTCTTCGTCAGAGACTGTAGTTCGTGCTTCGGGATCCCAATTTACCATACGATAACCACGATAAATTAATCCTTTGTTATATAAATCTACGAATGATTCAATTACCGCTGCAGACATATCGGGATCCATTGTAAATTTGGTTCTTTCCCAGTCACAAGAAGCACCCAATCTTTTTAATTGCTCTAGTATGACACCGCCATATTTATCTGTCCATTCCCAAGCATGTTTCAAAAACTCCTCGCGAGATAGATCATTCTTATCAATACCTTGTTCCTTTAGCTTCGCAACTACTTTTGCCTCTGTAGCAATTGAGGCGTGATCAGTCCCTGGAACCCAGCAAGCATTAAATCCTTTAAGCCTAGCACGTCTTATCAGTACATCTTGAATTGTATTATTTAACATGTGCCCCATGTGGAGCACACCAGTCACATTTGGTGGTGGAATTACAATTGTATAAGGTGTTCTGTGATCAGGTTCAGAATGAAAATAATTGTTTTCCATCCAGTAAGAATACCATTTTTCTTCAATGTTTTTGGCATCGAATTGTGCGGGAATGTTCATGTGAGGTTATTTATAAAGGTTGCCAAATAATTTGGTCTACTTATTGCAGATACAAAAATAATGAAATAGTGCAGCATACAAAAATAAGAATGATATATTTGTATTCTTTACAAAAGTCAATTAAATTTAAATTTTACCTACAAACATAAATACAACAACAATGAAAAAATTTTTACTTATTGCGGCAATTGCTTTTAGTTCGGTAACTTTTGCTCAATCTGGAGCAAAAATTGAATTTAAAGATAGTGACAACACGATCGATTACGGAAAAGTATCTAAAGATTCTGATAACGGATTAAGATCATTTGAATTCAAAAATACAGGTGATGCTCCGCTGATTATCACAAATGTACAATCAACTTGTGGATGTACTGTTCCTTCAAAACCGGAAGCGCCAATTATGCCTGGAAAAACAGGGAAAATTGATGTTAAGTATAATATGGCTCCAGGTCCTATTAGAAAAACAATTACTGTAGAATCTAACGCAGTAAATTATGAAGGTGGACGTGTACCTTTAAAAATTAAAGGTGAAGTAGTTGTTAAAACAGAGACTAACGTTATGGAGAAGAAAAAAACCATGATGAGCAAATAATAAAAATCAAGTGCCTTTCAAATCGAAAGGCATTTTTTTTTATAACATAGTTCGCAAGCGGAAAAAAATCGGAATAATTTTTCCATTTCTTAATACTTCAAGTTTTACTTTTTGGTTATCAGGGCCACGAAGAAGCTTTGTAATTTGATCTAATGTCATTTTATAAGTAGACTTTCCATTTACAGTAAGTATTTGATCGTTAACTTTAACTCCCGCCTGTCCTGCAGAACTAGATGCTCTAACATTGAATATTTTGTATATCGGTTTTAAATTAAAATTATATGCAAAATTATTGGTTATTTTTTCTCCTAACGCGTCAGTGAATTGTCCCTTCTGATTGCTCCACACTTCAGTTCTTTCTTTTACCCACTCCATACCATCATGTTGCAATTCTATACCGCTTTTGTCGTAGGCAAAGTGTTGATCAAAATTCTTATTCGGCTTTAGGTACAGTACATTGTTTTTATAATCAAAAATCTGATCAAATCTTCTCAGCACTTCTCCTCCAATCGAACCCAGTCTATCTACGGCGGTACTAATATTTTGAGTAGAAATAGAATCTGGAAATGATGTTATTATATTTCTAAAATAAAATTCGCCCATTCTCATTGATTCGATTCTAGCTTTTTTACCATAGATATCTCCGCTAAAACCTATACCTAAAAAATCAGGAATATTAATGTCTGGAATGTCAATCGACTCACTTCTATTCGCAAATAGCCATAAACCATCGCTATTACCATTGTCTACTAAAACTTTTGAAAAGGTTTCTGAATTTCCACTTGTAACCAAAATATTTAGATAAGGCTTGTCCTTAATAATTTCGATTGGAATCGGTTCAAACTTTTTCATTCTTCGAATTAACTTTTTACTTGCTTTTCTAGTAATAAGTTGTTTTTTCAAATAGTCAATTTCTACAGGATAATTTTGAAAAAAATCAAAGCCTAAAATTCCGTTCACAGGAATACCGACATAGGGCGAAAAGTTTACGTCTTGATCTAGTACAACCAAAATATTGTGATTGCGGTCAAAGAAATGATTTGTTTTTAATCTATTATTTTTTGCGAGCAGCGCATCTATTGGAGCTTCACTGCCCATTCCTTTCAGCTGAATTTTTTGTACCTCGCCAAAAGTTAAGGACTGACTTTCATCAAGACTAAACAAAACAGTTTCGGCGACTCCAGTATCAAGCAGGAAAGTTAGATCAACTCCATTTACTTCTACATTGATAAAAATTAGATTACTTAAAAACTGAAATGGAATTACAATTTTACTTTTACTTTCATCCATAACAAAACCTTCTTGAGCGTGCAACCCTAGAGAAATGAATAGCATAATAAGTAAGAATTTCATTTTCATAATATATAATTACTTAAAAGTAAGGAATTGCGAGATACCACCTTCAAAATTTGATACGTTAAACTACCGAAAAAGTCTAAAAAATAGTGCAAATTTGCATATCAAAATTAATTATCATGCCTAAAGTTTCTCACAAGGGATCTCAAATGCCCGAATCACCAATTAGAAAATTGGTTCCCTATGCCGATATCGCTAAGAAAAAAGGAAATAAAGTATATCATTTAAACATTGGTCAACCGGATATAAAAACGCCAGATGTTGCAATGGACGCCATAAAAAATGTTGAGATGGAAGTGCTAGAATACAGCCACTCCGCAGGTTTTGAAAGCTATAGAACAAAATTAGCTGCATATTATCAAAATCAGAATATCAATGTAAGCGCATCAGAAATCATCATCACAACTGGAGGTTCAGAAGCACTTATGTTTGCAATGGGAAGCACCATGGATGTAGATGACGAGATTATCATTCCGGAACCTTTCTACGCAAACTACAATGGCTTCTCTACTGCTTCGGGAGTAAAGGTTGTGCCAGTTATCTCCACTATTGACGATGGATTTGCCTTGCCTCCTATCGCGGAGTTTGAAAAATTAATTACACCAAAAACCAAAGCTATTTTAATCTGTAATCCTGGAAATCCAACAGGATATTTATATTCGAAAGAAGAAATAATGCAATTGGCAGAAATCGTAAAAAAACATGATTTGTTCTTAATTGCTGACGAAGTTTATAGAGAATTCACGTACGATGGTGATGTACACTATTCTGTGATGAGCATTCCTGGTCTTGAAGAAAATGCGATTATGATCGATTCAGTTTCTAAGAGATATAGTATGTGTGGTGCAAGAATTGGCTGTATTGTTTCAAAAAACAAAGAGCTAATGGCAACTGCAATGAAGTTTGCACAAGCAAGGTTGAGTCCGCCAACATTTGCACAGATTGCTAGTGAGGCGGCTTTGGACACTCCTCAATCATATTTTGACGAGGTAATTTCTGAGTATCGTGAAAGAAGAGATATCCTTGTTAAAGCCCTTAAAAATATCGATGGCGTAAAAGTAAGCAGTCCAAAAGGTGCTTTTTATTGCATCGCTGAGTTGCCTATTGATGATGCTGAAAAGTTTGCACAGTGGCTTCTTGAAGATTTTGATCTTAACGGAGAGACAGTTATGGTGGCACCTGCCGCTGGTTTCTACTCAACAAAAGGTTTGGGGACAAAGGAAGTTCGTATCGCTTATGTGTTAAATCAAACCGATTTACTTCGCTCTGTTGAGATATTGAAAGCAGCAATTAAAGCTTACAATGCACTATAATTATAGTCACGAATTTTTATAAATCGAAAGGTTGTCAATTGGCAACCTTTTTTTTGTACTCATTTTTTTTCTCTTTTAGAGCGAGACCTTCGCCAGAAAGTTGTCATTTCTAAGCACGTCAGTCATTATCAGTTTTCATCGGAAATTTAATGTGGCTCAGGTCGGGCTTTCCGTTCCCAATCTTTGTTTTAGCTTTTGCTTCGCAAAGCCACAACAAAGGATTTTCACTACTATCCCTCTCGCAAATCTCAGTTAACATTAATACGATTGCAAGAAGTCTATTCCATTTTAGCCTTTTTCCCACACAAAGAACTTTATTTAATTGTGCAGATATCTAAAGTATTTTTAATACTACTGACCGAAATTAGAATATTTATCGACTGGCAGTTAGTAAGGTAAATTCTCCAACTGTTCTCGTATTCTTTTTTCCTCTTCCCTATTCCCAATTCTCAATTCTCAATTTTCTATTGTCCTATTCACTATTCTACTCTTCAAAATTAGACATAAAAAAAGCAGGCTTATTACAGCCTGCTTTAGTTTTTATAAATTCAATTCCCTTATCGTTTTAATGAGAAATGGGCTTTAAATTCTTTGTTTGTTCCGTTTTCTAGGTAGAATACTGTGAACCAGTAGTCTGATGAAGGGAGTGGTTTTCCGTTGAAAGTTCCATTCCATCCTTCGCCACGTGGACTGATTTG
>JBBSQV010000067.1:0-14017 GCA_038243675.1 Flavobacteriales bacterium | reverse complement strand
ATAAAAAAAGTTCTAGTATGATTGGAATAGTCTATAGGTTGCTAGTCTTTCTGACAAAACAACCTTCTTATTTACTTCTGAATAATAAGTCTCTCTTCGCAAACGATTGCCATCAGAGACGCTTGTAGGGCGGGGTTTAAAAACAATTTCAAGTCGCGGCAGGTAGGTAACTAATGTGTCATTTGTATCTGTTCTTTGAGCTTGTTCTACAAAAAATAATACTTGCTTAGCGATTGAATAATCTTTTTTACTTATATAAAGTAAAACTTTTGAAAACATAAACTGGGAGATACTTGCAGGCTTTAGCTCACAGATGTAAAAAGTAGGATCTTCTATAAGTTTTGTCGAAAATCCTTTCATATAACTACCGAGAGACAAAGGAGATACTTCTGTCTTATTATTATAATCCATAGCAATGGCCTTTTGATCATGGCTTATCTTCATTGAGTTTTTGCCAAATGAAACAAATTCTGTATTTCCTATTTTAAAATAAGTTGTTGATTCTTTTTTCAATACTAGACCGCTATATTCTTCCACTAATATTTTTGAATTATGACCTGCATAGAGCTTATAGTTTGAAGTCATACTCACAGTGCTACTACTTTCTAAAGAGGCAGTAGATTTTTTTAATATTTCTAAAACTTTGGAATTATCAGCTTGCCCATACATTGTCATTATGATAAATGAAAATAAAAAGACCATCTTGTATTTTAGAGTATTCATATTAATTAATTAATGATTTGACATTACTACTTCGTGTTTCCTGAATTGTATAAATTCCTCTTTCAGTTTCTTTCTTCACTCTTATAAGCCCGCCTTCTTGATCATACTCATAGAAAGTCCCGTAATTGTTCTCATCGAGCTCTGCCATTAATCGCTGGGTTATTTTGTCATAAACGAAACTTTTCATACTGCCCTTGGAAGGCAATACTCGGATGTCATCGAAATACGAAATTCTTGAAGTATCAAGATTATTTAAATCAATTTTTAGATTATCTATATTTTGCGGAACAGTAAATTCACCAACAATTCGTTGCCATCCTTCAATTATATCTCCAGAAGTAAAGAAATTATTTGGCTGTCCAATTAATGAACCGCCTACATCAAAAAAAGATACTGTTATAGAAGATTTTTCAAAGTTTTTAAGCTGTTCATTGTCAGAATCAACTTCACTTTCTTTGACCCAACCGCTTATTAGATATTTCTCATTTTTTATTAGTGCGAAGGAGGTACAGTCAATACAATCTTTGCAATCTTCTACAATTGTAATAATTTTCTTGAAAGAAGAGAATACATCGCATTGTTCTGTCGTAGTAAAGTATTTTACTTTTAAATTTACAGTATAAGTTCCTGCTTGATTAAAAATATAAGAAAACTGTGGTTGAGAATTATTTTGTAATTCAACAGGTGCTCCATTTTGATCTTCAATCGTCCAATTAAAAACATTATTGTTATTGTCTAAATTGGTGCTAAAATTCACAAGACTTTCTAAACATTGATTCCCATCTACTTTTATAATTTGATCTTCAGTAAGGCACTTAATGTCAAAATATCCATAACCGAAGTGCCCTCCAAGAATACAATCTGCAGCCATTACTTCTATTGTAACTGTTTCTCCAACTTGAATTCCAAAATCTACGGGCTTTATTATATTTGTTGCCCATGGTTTAAAATAAACATCAGTTTGTTGAAATTGTACGAAACCAGAATTTGATGATCCACCTTCATAATTTACTCTTGTACATTCGATTACTTGTCCATTTTCTCTTCTTAATAATACACTAAAAAAACCTCCACCATCATGGCCAGGTGCTTGAAGTACAATAGCAAAGTCATAAACTATAAAGTCGTCGACACTAGATACTACGAATGACTTTCTTATCATCTCCCGTCTTCTACCATCACCATCATTCCCAATTCGCATAACTGAATTAGGTATAGTCCCTAGAAATTGGTCATTATAAGTATTTTGTAAAGCTTGAAATCTAAATCCACCATTCACATCATTTAAATGTGTCTGTCCAATTACATTAAATTCGGAAATTAAAGCATTTCCAAACGGATTCTCATTATATAATAAATCCCAGTTAATAAATGGATTGAGACCACTAAAAGTGAAGTTTTCGCAGCCAGAAAATCTTTGTGTGTGTGAATCTATTTCAACATTAATATGTGGTCGATCTTTTTCAATATAAGCATCCTTTCCAAATTTAAATCTATATAAAGATTGTTCACGTATAAATGCGAGAGAACTTTTTAAACTTTCATCACTAATGGTTGGATTTGATGATCTGATTTCTTTTACTGTCGCCTCTTTATCAAACCCAATTTCTCGATCTGAATATTCTTGTGCATATGAACTATAATAGCATAGAAACAGTAACAATAACAATATTTTATTAATTATTTTTAAATACATATCACTATTTTTTAATTTTTATTGAATCAAGCTTTATGTTGCTAGAGTCCTCGCATGCAACAACCTTTCTAGTAAAGCTAACTTTATTATTAGGCAAAACCGCAAGACTGCTTCTGCCTGTATGTGATTTTTCATTAGATATAAATGCGCCATTTAAAATCGATTGAGAAAAGCCAAAATGAGGTTTCATCGCCGCTGATTGTGCCGACGAAGAATAATCTTCGAAACCATCAAAACCTATTTCTTGATATCGTGAGTTTGAAGCTACGGCAACAGGTAATTTATAATTATAACCGTATTGTGCAGATGAATACCGGTCTAAAGCATCTTTATTTTCTAATTCAATACCATAAGGGCTATATTTGGATACCTCACTTGCAGATATCCAGTCACCTTCAACTATTGACCAACCTGGTTTTTCAGGTTGATCAATTTTATAAAATGGATCAAATTTGTTATAAAATCCAGAATTTCTTCTATTGCTGGTCTCAAAGTTATTGCGCCCCGTTAGATACGCATAGGATTTTACAGGTCTCCACTCCCCTTTTATATTGTATAAATAAGGATTTACAGCCTGTCCTGTACCGTTAATAAGACCTTTTTCATTAGGAAGATTATTTTCGCATTGAGATTCCCAGTAGTCGCTATACTCTATGGCACTCGCATTTAATACCCGTACGTTATTAGATTCATTCAATAGATAAGAAAATGAATTTGCGCCTATATCGACTAATATATCATTCTGATATAATGGGTTTTTCATAGTAGTAATGGAGGCCATTGAAGACATTTGCACATTTCTGTTTCCAGAACGTACAACCTTAAAACGCAGGTCATTTGGGAGATTTTGTTGATTAGCAATTGTCCCATTTCTTGACATAAGTTGCACGTAGTTTTTATTAGCACTATATCCTGATACCCAGAGTCTTGTAGAATTATTGTTGTTTTTCACCAGTAGTTCGTCTCCTAATTTTAAATATTTAGAGATATCAGGATTACTATTAACGGGATATCCTTGAATAAAAAAATAAGGTCCAGTTGCATAAATAAGTTTTCCTTCAATATCTAAATTTTCCGAAGCTAGTCCCATACTTTCATAGTACCAATGACTTGGATACGTGAAATTATAGAAATTATCATCAAATTCATTAATTGTTTGGGTTAGGAGAACTTGTCCCGTCTTGGCATCCCAAGCTAAATTTTTGGTTGAGACTCGTGAACCAAGATCATACGCAATTTTTTCCTCTAAAACAGCCGTTCTGTGAACAACCTTAGTCGTTACGGCGGTTCGCAGTATTGTTTCGTGGTAGGAATATTTTGGAAATACTGTGGGAATAAACGCAGGGAATATTCCAATAATCATTGCCGCTAAATTACCATCAAACCCAAAACTTTCACTAACAGATTTACTTTCATTAAAATCATTTATAACGTCATATATTACTCCTATCTCGTTGGTTTTTGCTTTTCCTTTTTGATCGAGAGTGGTAAACATATTATTGAGCTTTCCTTCGCTAGTAGTGCTATATTTATATTCTACTCGAGATATTGGAGCAGTTTGCCCTTGTGCATAAACATTTTCGGACTTCACTTTACCATTCATATCATTTGTCTCTATAGAAAATCCCTGCGAAGCTGTTAGATGGTTTATTGAGGTGATATTTAAAAACTTTTTTATGGGACTTTCATCAACATCTGGAAAAATGCTAAGGTCTGTAAAATCTACAATCGTTGGAAAATCTTTGGAAGTGTAGTGCTCTGTAATTACTTTACCTGTAGCATGTTTCTTAATCACCTTACTTGCATTATTTCCTGTTTTATCAAGGTTTTTTACAGTTACTCGCGAGTAGGTAATAGATGGTGAAGGAAAAAATGATTCTCCAAATGGCTTTTCTACATAGTTGTTTTCTTTGGGAGCTCCTATTCTTTCCTCATAATTGCCATCCAATCCGTAAAAAGGTTCTACAAATGGATTTTCAGGAGAAGCATTTGGTTCAAACGTGGCAACACCACTAGATGTTTTTTCATCCTCTAGCATATATGAATACTCTTGTCCATATATTTCTTTATATAACGGATTATTACTAACAGTATTCATAATATCCCAATCATCACTCAATTCAATTTTTTTAACTCTTAATCCGCCACCTAATTTTTTTCCGTCTGGATTTTCCAGCCTAATCCACGATCTTTGGGTATCAAAACTCTTTGCACAGTTATTAGTTTCTAATACCGCGTTAGGCCCTCTGAAAATTTCGGTCATTGCTGCAATACTTCCTAAAAGATCGTTTACAATTGAGACAAAATTATCATTAATATTATCTCCTCCTAAACTATATACCGCTCGATTCAAATATGTTCGACCAAAACCCCATCCCGCTTTTGATATTGGATTAACTTGATCATTTGAAGTTATACCACCATCTTTTCGTAAAAACTTCAGCGGTATTGACGCAATACCTGATGCGTTGACCGAAATTTGTTTTAATCTGGTATTATCGATTTCAAAATAGCCACTTACAAAATCACTACTGGTATCAGTCATATTTAGTAAGAATTTAAAGTATATGGGTTTATTACTATTCTCTGATAGATATTTAGTGAGGAACTGCATCGAATTTAAAGATTGATCTCGAACCTTTACATAAAGAAAACGATTGTGACCCGAACTTTTGGTATACAATTTATTTGATAAATTGACGCCCGAATTATCTTGACCTGCACCCACGACCATAAACATTTCCATTGCTTTTCTGTCCTGAACATATTTATAATCATCACTTTCTGTGTCAATAGTTATACTACCACCAGAAGGGAGTTGAATCTTTTTTAGTGACCAAGCCGCTGTATTATTATCTGCAACTACTTTATTTTGCTCCACAAATGGGAATTCTGTATTGGTAAGTGCTATTGATGCTTGTTTATAGTTACCCCAGATATCAAATTCAGTTGCTTTGAAATTTGAATTATTATTAGAGTATTCAAATTTATAAGGAGCAAATCGACCCATATTTGAATTTCGGTAGGTAAAATATACTTTATTTAATGTCAGCTTACCTTTTACTCCATTTTCATTATTTGGCGTGTTCTTGCAGAGATCGTAAGTATAGTTGAAGTGTACTGTTTTTATTGGTTTGATGGTTGTCGAGTTTGCCCCAGGATCCATTGGTTCACCATTAGCACTAATTTGAATCTCAGATTTTGAATAAAGTCTAATAGATTCTATCCTTTGCATATATGCAGAAGAACTATTGAGTCCGCCATTTTCATCAGTTGTACCTCTCGCGTCATGTCTGTTTTCTAAATCAAAAAATGCTATATGTGTTTTCGTTTCTATTTTATTTAAATAGGAAACCTGCTTCTCTCCATAAATATAAGTGCCTTTTTGATCTTTTTTATTAGTTTTCAGACCTTCATTGTAAGAGGCCGCACCTTCGTTAAACGGCGTTCTCCATTTATAATCATTAAACAAAGTATAACCAAATTTTGTATAACTTCCTAAATCCAAATCACTAGGCCCATTGTTATCTATATCTTCATAATCCGCAGAAAGAACACTAGAAATCATATACGTGTGAGCATATCCAGGAGTAGTGATCTTGTTAAGATAATTGTCGCCACCACCTTGGGTAGAGCCATTATACTGTACAAGTTCAGGAAAATATGGGACTAGTGATTTGTTACTAACATCGAAGGTAGCTTCTACTTTCTTGGTGTTGTAAACCGTGTTGCCAAAAACGTAAGTGGTCCCGTCAGGTTGAAGTACTTTATAACCAGCGGTATGATGCGGTTTTGCACTAGGGTTTTTAAAGATGAATAATCCGTCAGCTTCATAGTTTTTAATTTTCTGAATACTCTGATTCCTTAAAAGCCTTTCAGTTCTTTTTATTTTTGAATTTACAGGTTTTGAAGAATATTGAGTCGAAGAAGGCGTTTTTGTTAGATAAGTAGGACTAAGAGACCTGTTATATTCTCCCCCATCTAATTTCAGTTTTTGCGCTTTTGCACCATTGAGCTTAATTTTATAGGTAGCGTCAGTTTCAATTCCAAGTTCTCCAACTAATTTGAGTGGAGCACTTTCGTATAAAATATTATTCTTGTCAGTATTCCTTTCTGTGAAAACGGAAATAGTATTGTTGTTCGTTGACCATTTACCAGTTGTACTGGTGGAGGGGGAGGTAAGAAAGTTCAAGCCACCGTGAACTAAATTTCCCAAACCTAATTCAGCTCCAAAAGTATTACTTAGACTAAAATCTGATACATCATCATTGTATAAATAACTTACCTGAGACCTATGAGGTCTGAAGGTACCTGAGACACCTTGACCTTGTATGTCATAGATATCATAGGTATAATTTGTTACAGGAAGCGCATTGGTGTTTTTTGTGACAGTTTGCTCCTTTTCTCTATTAAAGTCTAAAACACCCTCAAGATTATTCTTATGATGAGTATAATCATATCCATAAGCACCTACCTTCCTATTTTTATAATCCTTATTTATTGTTTGGTCACTTCCATAGCCTGTTATTCTCACTTGCCCTTCTAGTCCAAAAACCTCTCCTCCTACTGTTGCATTAAAAACATTGCTTATATTGTCGTAGGCCACCCGCTTAGTTGGAGTGTAACTTTGATTATTAAAAGATATTGAACCTCCTGCTGAACCCATCCCGACGCGATTTGTGCCTATTTCTCCTGCCTTACCTCTATATCTATCACTAGAATATGCTTTCTCATTTTGTTTCAGGTTACTTTTTGAAACAGACATACTCATATTCTCAAAACCTTTTCTACTATTCAGTCCTGCCGAGAGATTTAATGATTTTCTTAGCCCCGCCTGCTTTTCAGAAATTTTAACCGAAGGAGATATACTTGCGCCATCAGCTACAGATGCAGATAGGTCAACTCCTACTTGCACATTATCGGCTAAAGAATAGGAGACTCCAATTGATGGTTTAAAAGATACACCTTCATAATTATTATACTGTACTCCAAGACCAAGACTAAATGGAGTATCATTTCCTAAAAGTGCTGGGGATAAATTAAAATTTGTCCCAACTGTTATATTTTTCTTTAAATCATTTTCATACCTCATTTCATCTCCCTTAAAATCATCTGGAAGACCTCGCACTTGACGTGAGATTTGGCCTACATTCAAATTCCAGCCAAGACCAACCCATGAGGCTTCTTGCTCCATAGAAATTCCTGAATCATAAGACAAATTTATTGGATATCCACCCACATCCATTAAGGGAATATTATAATTAAAATTCCCACTGGCTAAACTGACCATCTCAGAAGTGGCCAGCGGAGTAAATGAATTAAATTCTGGCTGAGTAGGACCACTAGTCAATGCATAAGCACCTAACGGCTGCACTATTTGAAGCAAAATACTCAAGGTCAAATAGTAAGCAATAAATTTTTTGAATTTACTCTTTTTAATTTCTTTAATCATAATGCAATTTTTATATAAGGGTCTTTAAACTGAAATTTTAAGCGGCCGTTCTTAAAAAGATAATCGTCATAAACAAGCTGTATTTTCTCATCTGGATTAACACCAGTAAAAAACAGAAGTACTCGCTCATAGGGTGCAATTTCATAACTGCGTTCATAATTCACGCCGGCGCACCGAATAGTATCATTAGCTGATGTAACTAGATAAAAATCTTTATCCAATCCAAAGGCCATATACTTAAGGGAATTATCCTTGCTTAATCCTGTGTATTTTTCTAGAAGTACAGAATCATCTTTATCGGAACTAAATGTAAACTCAATAATTCTTTCAGATTTGTTCTGCTCATAATTAGTATCGACAGATTCAATATTGTCCGTACCAATGCTTTTAAGCAAGTAATATTGTATTGGTACTTCAATAGCAGTATACTTCATATCCTTAATCTGTTGTTGATATTCTCTTGACTTCCAACCAATCTTTTCAAGATTATAATATTTCTGTTTTATACTGGAAATATCATTTTCATCATTTTTGCAGGAGTTCATCATTGTAACTAATGCCACCGCACATAAAAACCTAATTACTTCCCTCATATCGTTTATTTACATAATTAAGTAACTCATCGGTAATTTCTAAATGGGGACTGCCATAAATAATAGACTCTTTTTCATTGGTCGAAAAAATAAGATCATACCCGTTTTGCTCAGCAAAATCTTTTGAATATGTATTTATTCGCAACCAAATTTTCTGCGATGTATCGATCTCAGAATTTTGCATAAAATTCTCCAGTTCTTCTTTCTGATTTAAAAACTGATTTAAAAGATAATCCTTACGTTCACCTACCGTGGCTTCTTGTAGTAAAACATTAAGACTATCAACAGTGTTTTTGCGTTGTTTAAATTCCGATTCTAGAATACCTCGTGATTCTTTAGTCATCTTAAAGTTTTGAAATAAACGATGCGATTCTAAATAAACTATAGAAGTAGTATTAAAAAATCTAGTAATGCAATAGCTTGAAGCAATAGCAATGAGGATTATAAAAACCGCTAAAAGCAAAAGATGTTTCTGTTTCAATTTTTAGATGTTTTATTATTTGCGAACTAATTTTATAACTTCACTTTTCCCAATAAAATTTTTCACAACAAGGAGATAAATTCCAGAAGAATATCCACTGATATCAATGGTATTTAAATCTGCTGTAAGATTACCCGTAGCAACTTGAGATCCATAACTGTTATACAGACCATAAGTACCATCAAAATCAAGATTTATGGTAACTTCTCCAGAACTCGGATTTGGATAGGCTTTTAAAGTGCTTTTTGACTCAAAACTCTCTGTAGACAAAACTTGACAAGTATCACTACCAAATTTGGCAACAAAGAAATCTGCTTGCGGCCCTGGATTTTGCAAGGTTTCGCCACCAACAAATAGTTTAGAAGAAAATCGACCGCCAACTAAGTAATTGCCATATATATCCGAACTGATTGCCGTACCATATTCTTCCCCGCCAATATTGTTGGGAATTGAGTGAAGACCGACCGCTGCGCCAGTCGTCTTATTGAATCTTGCCAGAAAAGTATCGTAACCAGCGTTAGGTAAAATTCCCAACGAATTTCCCTCCCACAAAATATTTCCAAAGCCTCCTGTTACTGCTACTTCTTCACCATTTATTGCAATTGCAGCAACCGAACATAGGGCAGTTGTGGCAGCATTAGTTTGCCATACAGTATCACCATTTGTGTTTAATTTTATTAAGAAAGGGAACATATGTGATGTAGCGTTTATAAGTGGCACTCCATTAAATGAATCAGGTGTTCCTGTGCCGCCCGCAATATAAATAGCGCCCTCGCTGTCAAGCTCAATAGATGTTATACCTTTAAAAACATTTGTGGATGTATTTTCACGTTTCCACAATAAATCACCAGCAGCAGTAAATGCCGCCACATACGCTCTATGGGTGACAGGTTCTCCATTTAGTAAGACTACTTGATTTGCACTGGCACTAGGATTCATATTTCCTGCAACGTAAATAGTACCATTCGAAGGATTCCGTGTCATTTTTAAATCCTGTCGAGGACTTACACTAGCAAACATTTCCAAAGGAGTACCGCTAATAAAATTACCCATTGCATCGTAATTAAACAGCACAATACTGGTTCCTTCCACTTCATTTACAAAAGCACCTTCGGCATATATTCCTGGAGTGATACCACAAAGCCAGTAACTGTTACCTCCAGCATCAACAGATAGATCGATGGAAGTGGTATGGGTGTACGCATCAGTTAATGTTATATTTGCGGGCTGCGGCATTCGCAACCATTTCATCTCACCAATGGAATCATATTTTACTAAAAACAATCCTCGTTTTTCTGAAAAAGGAAGTATTGTATCGGTTTCTGTGAGTCCTTCCTTTCCAAATTTAGGGAGGTAAAAAGAAGAATTTCGTATTATATTACCCGCAGAATAGACATTGCCCAAACTGTCGTTAAAAACGCGTTGCATAAAATCTGTCGTATTTCCACCTATAACTCTCGACCATTTATAGCTTCCATCACAGCTAAATTTTGCAATTATATGATCAATGCTATTGGCAAACTCATTGTAAGTTGTTTTAGGAATTCCATCAATTTTTGCTTCTGATTTTCCTATCGGAGCCAGGATATACACATTGCCATCCTTATCGGTCGAAATTGATTTGACTCGTTCAATATCCCTTTCATATAAGGTAGTAGACCAACTTCCTCCTGATTTTGCCCATTGCCAAGTCTGACTAAAGCTTGCTAAAGGAAGTATTAGAAATAAAATCTTGATTGTATTTTTCATAATTTCAATTATTTGAGGAGTTGGAGACTCCCTTATACTATATTTTGATTAGATTTTTTTGCGATTTAATTGTAGCACCCTCTCGCATAACCACTACATACTGCCCGCTCGGGTATTTATCGAGATTAACAATCCAATTTCCTGTTTGATCTCTTATTGTATAACTTTTCAGAAGTACTCCTGTCACAGTATAAATAGACAATGTTCGCACTTCTTGAGCCGCTGCCGCAAAATTGTAATGCAGTTCTGCGGTGGTCAATACAGGATTCGGAACAATTAATAAAGTATCTGCCAAAGCAGCCTCTAGTGGTTGCTGCGTACTTTTTCCTCCTGCAAAGCACGATTCTTCAAAGCGAAATTTAGTTTCAAAGCGGCACGTTTTGCCATTTACTAATACTGTTTGAAAAGCCACCACAACATCTCCTGCTGAAAAATTAGAGAAAGGAATAAACGTCACTTCAAATTGAGCTCCTCCAACGGGAATTGTAATGGTAGAAGGAACAAATATTCCTTCTCCATTTGGAACACTTAGACTTACAGATATAGGATAGCCAAATGGATTATTGATTAAAAAAGCTATTGTATAGTGACAAAAAGGTTGTGTGTCCCGGCTAATTTTTTCAACACGAACCCTAAATTTGCAATCACAAGATTGAAGAGTGACATCCATAGGCTTGCTAATTTTTTTACAAAGGCCATTGTTTAGTAATAAATTATAGGTTCCCGAATTTACAACCGAGTAGGGCGCTACAATTCCTGAACCTTCAGAAACGACACTACCGTTAAACAACCACAGCCAAGAGTCAAAAGGTATATTTGGTCCAATCAAAGTTGCCGTGGTAGTTTGCTCACAAAGAGCATAGCAACCTGATGGGAATGTCCAGAGATATCCTTCAGGATTTCTAGGCACTAGAATATCGGATGTTGTACTACAACCCCCTTCATTTGTAAAGCGCACTCTATAGGCGCCGCCTTCATTTACTTGTATAGTTTGTCCCATCTGACCATCGCTCCAAGTATAAGTTCCAGCACCGCTTCCGTTTGCAGTCAACCTTATCAAATATTTCTCACAGTTAAGTAAAGACATAGAAATATCAAAAGGATCGGGAACGCCCATTACGGTCACAGTATGACTAACGGTGGTTGAGCATTCACCGGGCTGGTTTGAAAGGGCAGTTACATTATAGGTATAAGTTCCAGGAAGCAAGTATTCTACCTCAAAATTATTTGTACTACTTACAACTTCATTATTTAAAGCATCTGTCCAAGTATACCCAACATTGGCATTTACATTTGCAGTAAGCATAAAAGAGGTTCCTTCACAAACTGCAGTTGGGCCATTAATAACTATAGTAGGTGGTGTATAGAATGCAACATGTGCGGCATTAATTTCTGCACTACACCCGTGTTCATCGGATACCACAACCCAGTAGCTGCCTGATTGAGTAACAGGATAATTTGGCACAGCAGTAGTGTCCAATGATGTCGTTCCTTGCATCCAATCATATACTAGGGGTAAATTTTCTGATAAAGAATTATAATCTAACATCACCGTACTCCCCAAACAAGAGGTTTGGTCAGGTTTAATTATTTCTCCGTCTAATCTTTCCAGAATAAATAAATTCAAATCTACTATTTGAGTGCATCCCAGCTTATTAGTTACGGTTAATTTTATTGTCCGAGGTGCTCCCTCATTAAATGTTTTCTTGGGATTCTGTAAAGTATTATATGACTCATCTCCAAAATTCCACACATAGGTAAAATCTGGATTTCCGTTTAACACGTCAAATTGAATTGATCTGTTAGAGCAATAATCACCAATATTATCATCATTTACATTTACAGGTGTCTGAATTATAATTTCTACATTAGGGATTTCAGGTAGCTCAATGATTTTTGTAGCCGTGCAAGGGCTAAAACTACCGCCTTCTGGATTTGGGCTTTGTATTTCTAACGAAAATGTATAATCTACTCCAGCAAGAAGCGTTACCTCAAATTCCTGTTCGGGTCCTGTATGCACTACAGTACCATTAATCTTATAAATTCTATTGGCTATAGTAATGCTAGGAAAATAATCAGAGTCATCTAAAAGAGTAACTTTGTAAGTATTGGGCAGAGTTCCGCATACTGCAATATATTTTGCCCCCGCAACATAAGGTATAAGAACAGAAATGTTTTTTTGTAAGGCACATTCGTTTATTATAGCAGAGTAACTGATATTGTACATTCCTGCAGTTGGATAGGTTGCTTCGAATTGACTTGCAGTAGATACAATTTGGGTTGCATTGGGACCACCATTCCAATTAAAAGAAGTGTAAGTGCCAATATTAGATGCGTTTACGGTAATTCTTTTACAGTTACTCGAGCCTTCAAGCGTTACTTGTTGAGGAGTACAGGGTCCCGTGTTACCATCAACACCTGTACAATTTTTATGCAAGACAATAACCACGTTCGTCGTTTTGGTACACGTACCATTGCTGACAACGGCAAAATAAGTTCCAACAGATTGCACTTGGTATGTAAACCCTAGTCCAACTTGAGTGTTTAAATCATTTTTATACCATATAACATCAGACGCTGTAGTTAGTCCATAACCATCCTCGGCTGTAGCGGTTAGTGTAAAATCTATTACCTGATCGTTACAGAACGTTTTATGTTGTTGAGGGGAGATATAAGCCACTGGAGCTGGCATAACCGTAATGATTTTTTGTAACACTATCGAATTGCAACCATTAGCACCATTTACGGTAGCAGTTACCGTGTATTGAATATTATCAGTAGCTATAGTAGTAAATGAATGTGATACAGAAGTAGTCGGGAACGCTCCTGTTATAATAGCCCCATCTCCAAAGTTCCAATCAATTGATGTAGCTGAAGTGAGCTGAGTCATATCCACATTAAATAATACGTTAGCATCTCTACAAACTGTATCAGGTGCACTAATTGTAGATGTTGGAGGTGTCTTGATACTTACAGGAAAACTAATAGGATCTGCCAAAATACCGCACTTTCGGATGGCAACTTGCACAAATGCTGCTGTATTTGAGGGATTCTCATTCCACATAATAGTGGCAGTTGAAGTTTGCGATTCTTGTGATACTGCCACCACACTTCCTAATGTTGATGGCAATACTGACCAAACAAAAGATTCTCCATTCTCAGATGTGACTTCATATTCTGCCTCTGTACTAGGACAGACAGTACTAATGCCAGAGATATTTGCTGGATTGTCAGAACTCAATTCAAACTTATCTACAATAGATTCACAATAAGGAGCCGTAAGACTCTTTCTCACAACTGATACAAATCCTTCATATTCCACT
>JBBSQV010000066.1:0-14318 GCA_038243675.1 Flavobacteriales bacterium | reverse complement strand
TGTCTTTTTTGTGGGAACTTTCCCAATTTGTGATATATAGGCATCGATTATAGAATTAATTTAGACAAAATAAAGTACAACTAATAATTGCAAGCCTTAAGGTACAAAAAGTTTGCAGAGCGACGCGAATTTTATTCGGGACTTCGTTTAAGAAGGTATTTCAAATATGGTAATAATAAATTCCACGACTGTTCCATAACAACAAATATCGTAAAAATTTAAAAAAAGCTATCTCATTCTGAATAAAATATTAAAGTTGGAGATATAATCGCTGTATTAGCTGAGATTTAGAAAAAAAAACCTTTTTACAGAATTATATCATTTATCGTTAGTTTTTTTATCTTAGCAATCCTTAACAAATCATTTAGAAAACTATATGGCAGTAAAATCAGAATCTTGGGGAACCAGGACGGGATTAATATTAGCAATGGCAGGAAACGCAGTTGGATTGGGAAATTTTTTAAGATTTCCAGTTCAGGCAGTACAAAATGGTGGTGGTGCATTTATCATTCCATATTTAGTCTGCTTTTTATTAATGGGAATTCCTTTATTATATATTGAGTGGGCCTCAGGCCGCTTTGGTGGAAAATTTGGCAACCACTCCACTCCATATATATTTGATTCTATGGTAAAAGGTAGAGTTCTGAAATACATTGGTGTTTTCGGAATTTTTACCAACGTCGCCGTAGCAGCCTATTATTGCTATATCGAGTCTTGGACAATCTCATATGTATACCACTCTCTAGCGGGAACATTCGAAGGAATGAGTCAAAGCGGCGTAGCACAATTTTTTAATTCCTACGTTACAGTTTCCGAATCCACAACTGGAATACCTTACGAAGCCGTACTATTCTATATTTTATGTCTTATCCTTAATACCTATATATTATCCAAAGGACTTAAGGGAATTGAAAAGGTTGCAAAAATCGGAATGCCTTTATTGATATTATTTGGGGTAATCTTAGCAGTTCGCGGATTAACGCTTGGTACAAGTGGCGCTTCGGATTTATTTCCAGATGCAAATGCTTGGGACGGTCTTAACTTTTTATGGACACCGCAGTACGATTCTCTTCTAGATCTTAAAGTTTGGATGGCAGCAGCTGGACAGATTTTCTTTACCTTATCAGTAGGAATGGGAACTATTCACTGTTATGCCGCCTATATTGACGCAAAAGATGATGTTGCCCTGAATGCTACTACAGCAGGTTTTATGAACGAATTTGTAGAAGTTGTTTTAGGAAGTACAATCGTTATTCCAATTGCAGCGGGATATTTAGGACTTGACTGGGTATTAGAAAATGCAGGTTTCGGAATGGCTTTCCAGACAATGCCGTACTTATTCCAACAATGGGGGCCAGTTTTGGCAGCACTAGGAGGATTATTCTGGTTTGGACTTTTATTCTTTGCGGGAATCACCTCATCACTAGCAATGGGAACACCGTGGATGGGCTTTATGCGAGACGAATTTAACTGGAGTCAGAATAAAGGCGCTTGGTCTTTTGGATTATTAATTCTGGTAATGGGACTTCCTACCGTAATTTTTTACAATCAAGGAGTGTTTGACGAATACGATTATTGGGCAGGAACCGTAAGTTTAGTTGTTTTTGCAATGTTCGAAACCATCTTGTTTTCGTGGGTTTTCGGAATGAAGAAAGGTTGGGCAGAAATCACCAGAGGTGCCGATATCAAGGTGCCAAATATTTATAAATTTATCATCAAGTTTGTAACGCCAGTAATGCTTATCATTATTTTCTTAGGTTCATTATTCAAACCTCTCAACAACGAGTGGTCAGAAAACGTTTCAAGTTTATTTTCAGGAAATGGATGGACATTAGACAATGGTTCGATTATCAAAACTATTACACACGCAGGACTTAGAGATCAGATTGCTGCAGCCACAGATATCATTGTTAGAAATGGATTAGAAGACAAAATTATGTATCTTAACTTTGCAAGATTTATGCTACTAGCATTATTTGTGGGAATCAGTTTACTAGTCTATTTTGCATTCTTAAAGAGAAGAAGAGAAGGTCGCGCAACCCTATAAAAATTAAATTATGAACACAGAAGCACTTTTATTAATGGTCGCAACGCAAGGAATTGTGATTGGTTGCACCGCGTATTTTTTCTATAAAGTATTGACAACTCCACCCAAATCAGAGCCAGATTCGTTCTCGGAGAATGATGATGTGGTTGAACGCGAGGAAGATTAATCTTATTTAAATATTTGATTTTTTCGCAGTCGCTAAATGGATAAATGTTTCCACGTTGCTATTGAAGTACTTCAAAAAGCGAGATGATTTTTTAGCGATTACGCTACTTTTGAAGTTATAAAGTTTAAGTAAAAACTATAATTAAAAAGGAATTTTCTTGATCTGTTGATTGCGGAAGTTCCTTTTTTCGCTTTCGCTAAATTTATAAAAGTCACCACGTTGCTATTAAAATACATCGATAAGCGAGATGATTTTTTAGCGATTTTGATACTTTTGAAACTTTAAAAATTAGATTGGAAGAGAATGATAAAAGGAATTTTCTGATCTGTTGATTGGGGAGTTCCTTTTTTCGCTTTCGCTAAATTCATAATAGGCACCACGTTGCTATTGAAGTACTTGATAAGCGAGATGATTTTTTAGCGATTTCGTTACTTTTGAAACTTTAAAATTAAATTGGAAAAGAATGATAAAAAGGAATTTTTTGATCTGTTGATTGGGGAGATTCTTTTTTTTGGGGGAAATGGCCAATTGAATAAAAATAATCTAAAGTAAAACAAGTCCTTTTTATAAAGTAAAAACCCCAATATTAAACTTAAGTATTAGGAATTTGGAATTGCTATTTATCTGAATAATGACCCATTGCGGCAATACAAAAACAGTTACTATATTTTGAACAACTTTATATACAAGTCTATCTTTTTATTTATTTCTCTTGACCAGAATCCAGTAAGCTTGTGTTTTAGTGGCTCAGGTTTTCCAATACCTTCAAAAGGTGTTTCAGTCAATTCTTGTAATATTCTAGCGATTTTCTTAATATTCGCTTGATTTCCAGATTTGTAATGAATTTTTAAGTGCTTATTCGCTAACCCTTCTATTTCAATCCTAAACTTCCCCATACATCGTCTGGATCAATAGTTTTATAATTTCCTCTTTTTTCAGCCTCAAGTATTTGCTCGACAAATTCAGGATTATACGGACTTTCATCGCTTATTTCTATATCCTTGTTATTAACAGATAATAACTTTACCAGTTCTAGCAATGCTATACCAGCTTTGGTACGCTTATTTATAGTTATCGTATTCATAGTCAATGGGTTTGTTATTATGACAAAAATACAAAGAATCGAGCTATAAAAGACAACGTGATTATCACGCAAAACTTTTCAGGGCATATATGCTTGCTTTTTCATCAGATTTTGGACGATGCCGTTTAAACCCGCGGCATATTCATTTTCTGAAAAATGATGCCGTTGTAGAGCGCGAAGAAGATTACTTTCCTATAAACTACTAATTTTTCGCTTTCGCTAAATGCATAAAAGTTATCTCGTTACTATTGAAAATCTTTCACAAGAGATGATTTGGGACGGTGCACTTTCGAAGCTGTAAAGATTTCTGAAGACCTGTGAGGACTGAGCCACTTTTAGAGCTTAATCGAATGCTTTAGCTACGAGATTAACTTTATTGCAATTAATGTCATTCAAATCGTGGTAGAACTAAAGAAATAAAGTTTGTAGACTATTTTAAAAATGTAGATGATTTATGAATAAAGTGGCTTTGAGGGGAATTGCCGATTCGCATCACATCTTCGTTAAGCCGAAAAAATAGCAACTACGAATTCCCACCCTCTAAAAGCAGCGAAACGTTGTGCAACATACGAAAAACCCTTCCTTAAATAATTTCATATCCAAAAAAGATATACCTTTGTGATATCAAATAAAAGCATATGAAAACAGTATCACTTAAAATAGATGATTCAATATTCGGAGAAACTGAAAAAATTCTTTCTAGAATCAGTATTCCTAGAAATAGGTATATAAACGAAGCAATTGATTATTATAACAAAATTCAGAAAAGACAAATTCTAGAAAAACTACTTAAAGCCGAATCCGAATTAGTCAAAAATGATTCAATGAACATTTTAAAAGAATTTGAAAAAATTGATTATGCAGATTAATCAATATGAAATTTGGATAGCTGATCTTAATCCACAGATAGGAACTGAAACAGGTAAATCTAGACCTGTACTGATCGTTCAAACAAACTTGCTAAATAAAATAGCACATCCATCAACAGTCATTTGTCCAATAACTACAAAAGTTCAAAATGATTCTGAAATTTTAAGAGTTCATCTTAAAAAGGGAGTGGCAAATTTACACGAAGATTGTGACATAATGATTGACCAAATTCGAGCCATCGACAACAAAAGATTAATTAAGAAGGTTGGAAAATTACCAACTAATTTGATAGAAAGAATAAAAGAAAATATTGCGATTATTGTTGATCTGGAGTAAGCACGATCGCACAACAGCCATTAAAAACGTGGCACTACAATATATTTAATTGATAGGTGGACACATCTTGTCTCGATGTTGTTTTGTCATTTTGCCAAGAGCAAAGTCTGTTGGAGATCTCAGTAATGGGTTGCGCCCTGCAACTGGCAATTTAGATCATTTGGGTATAAAACTTAAAGAATAATTAAAATTTATTGTAGTCCGAAAATAATTCGGAATATCATCATAACCGTCAACACCCGGTAATAGCTTTGTTGCTCCTTATAACCCAATCGCGCGGATTTACTTGGTCAGTTCGGTCAAGGTCTCGAGTGTTATCCGTGCTATTTATGACATAAAAATACATCTAAATTATCAGAGCGATGTATTATATATTTATTTGCCAATCCTTTTGAAACTTCATTTAAGAGTCAGACTATATGATGTGGCAGCAACTTTGCAAATGCACCCCAATCTATTCCTTCAATTTCTGCCATTCTGGTGAAAAATAAGTAGAGCGTCCTCCCACTTTTATTTTCTCTATTTTTCCTCCAGTATGAAAGCAAGTAGCGCCTTCTTTCCTATTGTGAATCAAAAAGTATTCGGGAAAATCATCATAATGGGCATCATTTTTTATGGCTATTTCAATCACATTTTTCATAGCTTTAAAGATATCTTCAATCTCTTTTTCCGACAGATCCTGCACTTTGCTCTTAGGATGAATTTTGGACTGGTACAAAATATCGTCGGCCATCCAGTTACCGACACCGGCAGCCACACTTTGATCCATCAATACGGTCTTGATAAAAGTTTTTCTACTTTCTAAGGAGCTTTTGAAATCTTTCAGACTCAAGTCTCTCGCGTCGTCACTAAGTTTATGAGCTTCCTTATAATCCTCGATGGAATCGATTAAATCCCACCAACCAAATTTACGTTTGTTTTCGTAGGCAAAATGAAAACCATTTTGGAACGTGAGAACAATATGTCCATATTTTGGGCGCTCATCTTCCTCTTTATAATAATTTGGTCGACCAGTCATTCCGAAGTGAATAACCAAAATCTTTTTGCCAGTAGTCTTGATAAATAAATATTTTCCGATTCTTACCGTCTCGGTAAGTTCCTCATTGATAAGGTATTTCTCAAAATCTTCGGTTGAAGTTTTTAACAAGCGATTATCACGGCATTCAAATTTTTTAATTTTCTGATTCAGGGCGGTATTGTCGATGTACAATCGGAAACCCTCTACTTCTGGTAATTCTGGCATTTTTTTTATCTAAAATACTTAAAATTTCTAGGATAGATTTGTAATATAATCCTAAATTTTTAAGCTGAGTTTTGAGAGATTTCGATTATACTAATTTAATGGAAACGTTACGGGCACGGATTAGAAATCCGCGCTATCGGGTTCCATTATCGTAATTACTATGCTTAAGTCCAAAAGGATAGTAGTGATTTTGCCTCACTAAAACTATATTTTTTTTGGTGTTCGGCGAACCTCCTTCGGCGGTTTCTTCCAGAATTCTCGTAGCTCCACCATTTGGATCTTTTACATAACTAAGACGTACATTGCCTAGATGATCGGTATAATTAAAGACATAATTAAAAAATCCTTCGGTATATTTTACATATCCCTCTGCGTGTGGGAAAAATTTAAGAACATTGTTTGTGTATTGAAAACCATTTAGAAAATCTGTGGTTGTAATAAACGTTCCATCCGTTACAACTTTTTTCTGCTTTGCACCAACAGCATTGTAAAGATATTGAATTTTGGGAGTTGTTCCAGCAGAGAAAGTTATTTGCACAGGATGGTTTAGGGGCTGTGTGATGGCAGTAATGCCTTTGTTGTCATAATACTCTAAATTTCAATAGCCACAACTCCCCTAGCCGTGATAGAAGCGAACCCGAGCGAAGCGAACTGGCGAAGCAAATCCCGCAGGCAGCGGTGCTATTTTTTCCTAACACAGAAGAGCGACCAGCGGAAGCTCCTTATGTGTCCTTGGAAAAAAAGCACTGTAACGAGGAATTGTAGTGGATAGCGCGATTAGCTCCTGAAAAACAACTCCCCACTAAAAACTATATCCTATCGCAAAAAAAGTAAATCCCTTTGATAATTCTGGCGACCAAGTATATTTAATTTCCATTGGTCCTAGAATAGTTTCTAGGCCATAACCAACCGAATAACCAATGTATTTGTGAGCGGAGGGCCATTCTGGGCTTTCATATAAACCATCTTCAATACTTGCCAAATTTGCGCTTACGTTGATATGATTTTTTCTGAAAAAGCTATAATCAAATGTCAAAGTTGATTTTATATAGCTATCTCCCGAAAGACTTAAAAAATCAAATCCATAAAAAGATCTAATATTATTTAGTGGCTCAAAGCCATATCCTCCTAAAATGAAATCAAAATAAGGCACACTATCCGCCCCAATTTTAAATCCAGCTTCTGTCTGAAAGTTTGCCGAAAAGTTTCTAGTAAAAGAATGCGCATAACCTGCATCTGCTTTTGCAATTGAAAATGGTTGGAAATTATTTGAAAAATTAGTGGAGTAATGGTAATACTGAAAATCTCCCGAAGCATACCAACCCTTCTTAGGGAAATATTTGTTATCGTAAGAATCATATTTCAAATATCCAAAAGCACTTAAATATGTGCTATTGTCAAAGTCTGGACTGCTATTACTAAGAGTTTCAGATTTAATTTTTAAATGTTTAATTTCTACACCCAGGCCAAGAACAAATTTGTGAGCGAAAATTGTTTGTAGATAAGCTGCATTAGAGAAATCAGTAAAATTGATATTAATAGAATTCACACCAAGTAATTCTAGTAATTCATCTTCGCTGAAATCAGTACCAACATTTCTACTAAATGTGCTGAAACTCGACTTGATACCGAAGCTAAAATGGAAACCATTGTCAATATAATAATCAAAATTATACCTAATATTGTCTCCCACAATTGCATCAAGTGAAATTACGTCGTTTTTAAAAAGGAATTTTTTTCGAGTCAAATTCGCTAATACCGCTGTTTGATATAGCGCGTCGTAGTGTGCGCCAACTTTAAAATAGGTCTTTATTGGATTCTCGGTAAGTTTAAAATTTATGGTTTCGCCATATTCTTCGTCATGATCGATAGTATAGCTAATTGTACTAAAATCTCGAGATGCTGCAAGGTTATCCACTCCATTTCTCAACTCTTCGTAAGTAATAGATTCCTGATCTTTAATTCCAATTTTTCCTAAAACGTACGATTTAGTATAATTCTCTAGCGGATTAATATTTATTCTATCAACAATTATTTCATTATTAATTTCTTTTTTTCCTTTATTAACATAGCCTGGAGTTCCAATATTTTTAAGTTGTTCAATAACTTTTCTGGCGGCTTCTGCGCCCTTCTCAATAATTTGATTCCCTTCGGCAAATGATATTACACCGTAATTTTTAATATCTGGCTTAATATAAATATCGGTTTTATCTATTTTTTCCGACATCCCTTCGCTTATAGAAAGATTTGTTACTTGCACCAGTATTTTTGTCGCTCCAGTAAGATTTTCGCGAGATTGTAAACCATCTTGTACATCAACTCCTATGATAAAAGTGGCGCCCATCTTGATAACTTCATCAATTGGATAATTGTTTTTCACACCGCCATCAACAAGTAGTCGACCATCAATTTCTACTGGAGCAAATAGGGACGGAAAAGCTGCAGAAGCGGCAATCGCTTGCGGCAAATATCCTTTATTCAATAATATTTCTTCACCAGTTTCTATATCGGTACCGATGCATAAAAAGGGAATTGGAAGATTAGAAAAATCTCGAATATCACGAGCAGAATGTAGTAATTTAGATAACAGATTGAAATTGTACAGACCCTTTGAGAAAGCTGTTGGCACGCCTATTCGAAAATTATCTACCGGAAGTGCAAGTGCATATCGCTCGTCATTGCGCTTGATATAATAATTCTTTGAAGATCGTGGAATTTGATCTTGTATTACAGCCTCAAAATCTGTCTTTCTAAAAATTGAATCTATTTGAGACGCATTATATCCAGACGCATAAAGTCCGCCGATAATTGCTCCCATTGATGTACCGCCAATAAAGTCGATCTTTACATTTGCCTCTTCCAGCACTTTAAGCACGCCTATATGAGCAAATCCCTTGGCGCCACCGCCACTTAAAATTAATCCTACTTTAACTGCAGTTTTATTTTGTGCTAAAGAATCAATAGACTTCTGTGCGAAAGAACTTGAAAATAATGTTATTAAAAGAAATGTTAAGACAAAGTTTTTCATAAATCTTTTGGGGTGTCAGCGTAAAAGTCCGTAATTTTTTTGGCTTTTGAAAGTCCGATTACAGCTGCAATGTCTTTTTCTTCTGCCAATTTCACCCTTTTCATAGACTTAAAGTGAGAGATCAGAGCTTGCATTGTTTTTTCGCCAATTCCTGGAATAGTTTCTAAAGATGAAGTTAACGCTGCTTTACTACGTTTATTACGGTGATGCGTAAGTCCAAAACGGTGCGCTTCATTTCGCAGTTGTTGAATAACTTTGAGCGTTTCCGATTTTTTGTCGAGGTATAAAGGAATTGGATCATCTGGATAAAAAAGCTCTTCTAATCTTTCGGCGATTGCGATAACTGCAATTTTTCCACGCAATTCTAGTTTTTCCAAACTAGTCAATGCCGAAGATAATTGTCCCTTCCCTCCATCAATAATTATCAGCTGCGGCAACGGCTGCTCTTCATCCAGCATCCGTTTATATCTTCTATAAACCACTTCTTCCATTGAGGCAAAGTCGTTTGGCCCTTCTACAGTTTTAATATTGAAATGTCTATAATCTTTCTTGCTGGGTTTTCCGTCTTTAAAAACAACGCAGGCAGCTACAGGGTTAGTTCCTTGGATATTCGAGTTATCAAAACATTCTATATGTCTAGGCTCTTCAGATAAACGTAAATCAGCTTTCATCTGCGCCATAATACGATTTGCGTGTCTGTCGGGATCTACAATTTGTAATTGCTTAAGTTTTTCAATTCGGACATATTTTGCATTTCTGATAGACAAATCAAGCACTTCTTTCTTGTCTCCTAACTGAGGAATAGTAGTTTTTATTCCTTCGCCTACTTCTACTTCAAAGGGAACAAGAATCTCACGAGTGAGAAGTCCAAAACGTTCTCGTATCTCAATAATCGCCAGTTCTAGCAATTCTTTATCGGTTTCTTCAAGTTGCTTTTTCAGTTCCATCGTATGAGATCTGATAATCGATCCGTGGGAAATCTGAATAAAGTTTACAAATGCTGAATCTTGATCGGAAATAATGGAGAATACATCAAGATTTTTAATCCTTGGATTCGCAACTTGTGACCGTGACTGATAATTTTGAAGAACATCAATTTTAACTTTTACGCGCTGTGCTTTTTCGAATTCCAGATTAGCGGCTAGTTCATTCATTTGAGCTTTAAAATCTCTAATACTTTGTTTGAAATTTCCTTTTAAAATTTCACGAATCGCATCAATTTCTTTCTGATACGTCTCTAGAGGTTCCAAACCTTCACAGGGCCCTTTGCAATTTCCGATATGATATTCTAGACAAACTTTATATTTTCCACTTTCGATATTCTGCGGACTTAAATCGTAATTGCAAGTACGAAGCGGATAAATTTCCTTGATCATATCAAGCAAAGTATACACAATTTTGAAACTTGTATAAGGTCCAAAATATTCAGATCCATCCTTGATCATCCTACGAGTCGAAAATACTCTCGAAAACGGTTCATTCTTGATACAAATCCAAGGATAACTTTTGTCATCTTTAAGCAAGACATTATAGCGAGGCTGCAATGTCTTGATAAGATTGTTTTCTAGCAGTAGCGCATCACTTTCTGTAGAAACAACAATATGTTTTATGGTAACAATTTTCTTTACAAGAACATTTGTACGACCAGTATCGTGGACTTTATTAAAGTAAGACGCAACACGCTTCTTTATATTTTTGGCTTTACCGACATAAAGAATCTTACCTTCTTTATCGTAATATTGATACACTCCTGGACTGTCGGGAAGCGTTTGAATCTGTAAAGCTAAAGGTGGTAACTGCATACTGCAAAGTTACTTATTATGACAATAGCGTGAAAGATGAAATAGTTAATGCTGTTGTTAATTTATTTTCTCGCTTATTCATCTGGAGCTCATTATTAAACTGCGAATATAAGTGAGAAGCCATTTTTCTTAAAAAATTGTTAAGCAAATCCGAAAATATTTTATAGATTTGGCTTTACGAAAAATACATAATGTACCATGAACAAAAATTACATTTTAGCACTACTTGCTTTTTCAAGTTTCACATTCGCACAATCTACAAACCCTGCGCCTTATTGTCTTGCAACTTTTGACAATGGAGTATTTGATGTTGATAATTCTATCAATCAAGTTCAAATAGGAAGTTTGGATAATGTTAGCGGCGGACGATATGCTTTTCCTCACTATGTTTTTTACGATAATTTACCTACAGTTGAATTAGAAAGAGGTCAGATGCACCAAATGACTCTCAAATTTAATACCTATGGTGCATGTGGGTACGGAGTATGGATTGACTTTAATCAAGATGGCATTTTTGTGCCACAAGAACGAGTGCTAGGTACTGTAAGCGAACCTCTAGCAATGGGAGAAAATACGATGGTGCAGCAATCTTTCACTATTCCCGCAAATGCAATGCTTGGCAGTACTCGTATGAGAATTAGAATTGCAGAGGATGATACATTTTCTCAAGGAACAAATTTTTACACACCACCTTGCAACGAAGGCGACACGTCCATTGGTATTCTTGACTGGGGAGAAACTGAAGATTATACTATTAAGATTACAGGCGTTCTTGGCGTAAATGATGTCGCTAAATCTGCATTCTCAGTATATCCAAATCCGGTAAATAGTATATTGAACATCAGTACTGCAACGTCTGAAAATACGTCTTACAAAATTTTCAACTTGCAAGGAGCTGAAATTATGTCTGGAAACGTAAGTGATAGCAACAATCAGATTTCTGTAGATGCAATTTCGCAAGGAGTTTATTTTATCAGAATGACTGCTGCGGATAATACTTCTAGCACAATGAAATTTATTAAGAAATAATACTATTAACTAGTACTACCAAAAACCAACCAAACCCTCAAAACCTTTAGATTCGTCTAAAGGTTTTTTGTTTTGTAAAATTTTGGTTTCTACTTTTGCGCATCTACACCCATTTACTGAATTCTAATTATACTAAAATGACAAAGCAAAAAGTAAACAGATTTATAAATGAAAATCCAGTCTTTCTGAACTTCATTTATTTACTCATTTTGGTAAATGTTATTATGTTGATCGTAGCCTCTTACAAAGAGGTTTTTGTTGAATATACCAAATGGTTTGAGTACTTTGAGGGTTTTACGATCGTGGTTTTCAGTATCGAATATATTTTAAGATTATGGACCGCTGATCTAGAATTTCAAGGTAACAATGGCTTTGTAAAACGTTTTAAATTTATCTTTTCTTTCTACGGATTGATCGACCTGCTTGCAGTTTTACCTTTCTACCTGCCGCTGTTCTTTGCATTCGATTTGAGAATACTTCGTATTCTTAGACTTTTCAGGTTGTTAAGAATTTTTAAACTTGGACGATTATCAAAATCATTGCATACAATAACCGCAGTCTTGAAAGAGTCGAAATCTGAATTGGGAATGACAGTTTTTGTAGCTTTTATACTGATGATTTTGTCTTCTACACTAATGTATTATGTAGAAAATGATGTGCAACCCGAGAAGTTTGAAAACATTGGGCAAGCAATGTGGTGGTCTGTCTCAACATTAACGACAGTAGGTTACGGAGATATTTATCCAATAACAGGATTGGGAAAAATATTAAGTTCGATTATTGCCTTGGTCGGAATTGCTTTTGTGGCATTGCCAACAGGTATTATAAGTTCGGCCTTTATCAGTAGAGTGCAGGCACAGAAAGACGGCGGCAAGGACTGCGAATGTCCAAGTTGCGGGACGAAGTTTAAAGCCTAAATTATTGTAGACTTATTATGAGATTAGATTCTTGATAATTTCGACGTTCTGAAAATTCTTGCCGTAATCAAACAATGTAGATTTTACCATTGGTTTGCTAGTAATTCGAATTTGGTTTTCTTCTTTTTCGATGATAATATTTTCTCCAAAAGATCTAAGAGTATCAAAACCAGAACGGTAGCGAAGTGTCGTACTATTTTCTATTTCCAAAACCCATTTTGTTGCTTTTGCAATTTCTAATGCTAGGATTTTAAGATCTACAGTTCCATCAATAGTTTGAACTTGTCGTGGCGAATAATCATTTTTGACACCCACGAAAGATGAGGTAATGATTTGTATCAGCACCAAAACCACAGTAAACATCAAAGCTGGAAGTAAGACATTCCGTCCCCAAATTATATTAGAAAAATCATTCGCAAACATTTGAGATAGGCCTATCAAAATTGCCATAAACGCGAAAGTTCTTAAGAAAATAGTAAGTACGGATTTCATTCTAAAAATTTATTCGGTTGCTAAAGACCACAAGGTAGCCAAATTTAAATTCTTTAACAATTTCGAATTAGAAATCTTGATTGCCGAAAGATGAAGGTTTTGGCTTTCGCCGAATAAAGAATTAGGAATTTGAATCCGTTACTACTGAAGTTATCACTTAAAAGTTAAGGCTTTCGCCGAATGTAGAATATGAACTTTTATGCCGCTACTACTGAAATTAGTACTTTAATTTTTGGTGTCGCCGAATGAAGAATAAGAATTTTGATCAAGTTACTGTTAAGGTTATTACTTTTTTGGGTAAATCATCTAAAACAGATTTGATATTATATAATTAATATATAACGAACGAATCTTATTTTCGATTATTTCGCTTATTCAATCTTTTAGATCTTCTTCAATCTTTAAATTCTCCTAACACCCCTCCCAGCGGGGACCCCTCTTGAAAAGAGGAGAATTTAAAGCGGTACTGCTGAAATTTTTCGGTAAATTAGAACTTTGAAAAATCATATAATGGAAAAGAAAGAACTTCGGAAAATCTATAAAGAAAAAAGAGCTGCATTATCTGCGAAAGAAAAAGAAGAAATGAGTTTGGCGATTGCGAACCAGTTGATAACAATGCCGATTTGGGACTTGACTTATTATCATATATTTTTACCGATAGAAAATCACAACGAGATTGATACCGAATTTATTCTGCACTTACTTTCCGGAAGAGATAAAGAGATTGTGATTTCCAGAAGTAATTTTGAAGACTGCTCGATGACACATTTTCTGTTGACAGACAATACAAAAATCAAGAAAAACGAATTTAATATTCCCGAGCCTGTAGATGGTATTGAAGTTCCAGTAACGAAAATCGATGTAATTTTTGTTCCGCTTCTTGCATTTGACAAGGCTGGACATCGCGTAGGTTATGGAAAAGGTTTTTATGATACTTTCCTTGGCGCTTGCCGTGAAAACACTATAAAGATTGGTCTATCCTTTTTTGAAGCTGTAGATTCTATCCAAGGACTTTATGACACTGATGTAATGTTGGATTTCTGTGTTACTCCAAATATGATTTACGACTTTAGCTCCTAGCCCTGATTGACATGAAAATCCCGCAGGCAAGAAAGGTATTTTTTTCTGGTAGAAAAGAGCGACCAAAGGAAGCTCCTTTTATGCCTAGAAAAAAAATCTTTATGGCGAGGAATTGTAGAGAAAAGCAGGAGAAAGCTCCTAAAAAAAATTACCCGTTTGGAAAAGCTTTTTTATTAAAAACTAGCAACATTCCCACGCCTGTGGAGATTGCCATATCGGCGATA
>JBBSQV010000065.1:0-14322 GCA_038243675.1 Flavobacteriales bacterium | reverse complement strand
AATGGTATGAAAACGCTAGAAAATTAACCTATTTAATTTTAAATATAAAAATTTCACTGCTCCACCTATTAGGATCGTTCAGATTCACATTTCATCTATGTAGATCCAACTTTTATTTAAATTTTCTGATATTAGATTTTATAAATTCCACTACCCGCAAGTTCATTTTGGTTTTTCAGATTATTCAATTTTTTCGATCCGAGTGTATTTTTACATAAAAAATACACTCGGATCATCCACAATCTTTAATTTCGTAATATATCCTTTGTACTTGTTCTTTTTAGCCTCACTCCATTTCTTGATATTTGGATCGGTAAGCTCTATTAACACAATTCTGGTGAGGTATGATTTTTCGGTATTTACGTTATCACCAGATTCAAAATCTTTTAATTTATCCAGATTATTAAGCCAGTATTTAAAAAAGCCATTGTCGGAAGATTTTACAACTCGTTTTAAAATTAGGTAGGATTTCTTTGTAGCTAGTTCGGACTTATTAAAACTTTCGAATAAATCTTGGGTGACTGCATTGAGTTTTTGATCGTTTTTGTTTACAATCAACATATTGGAATATGCATAGAGAGTTCGCACTGATCTGTCCCCGGCATCATATTTGGCTTTTAAGCTAGATGTATTGTATTCTGGAAGCACTGCTTTCTTTGCTTCACTCAACACAGTTTGTGCATTGATTTCTCCGCTGCTGTGGTGCAAAAAGTTTTTATTTTTATCAAAATATAGAAGAACAGGAACATTTTGAAAATGAAGATTTGAATTTGTCAGCAATGTAATGTCTGCATCTGACAATTCATCATAGGTATTCATCGCATAATTTATAAAGTTGGTATTGTAGTAGGAAATTATTTCCGGATCCTCCCGCAACAATCTGCCAAGACGTTTGCAAACTGAACAATCGGAATTGTAGTATTCCACAAATACTGGCTTATTCTGCTGTTTCGCCTTTTTGAATGCTTCGGACAGAGAAGATTCGAAAGCAACTTGCGAATAAGTAAAAAAGTTTGCAAAAAGCATGAGCGCAACGTAAATGTTTTTCAAAATCTAATTTTTATAAAATTAATATTATTTTGAGCGTCCATTATATTATGCAAGACAACTCTATCAAATGAAACTTCAAAGAGCAATTAAAAAGTTTTAAAATCTAAAGAAATCAATATACTTAGAATTTTTATATTGGAAGATGGCGTTTAGAAAATCATAACAAATCACCGACTATCTCTTTTATGATTTAGGCAAAGGCAGATAATTATATAATGTAGACCAATTAAAGTTTGAAACTATTAAAACGTTTTATCTACTCTTCATTCTATGACTTAAGATGTGATTGAATAACTCACTGCTCTCATTACTTTTTTTCACAACAAAGACTCTAATTTTGAGATTTATCCTGCTACGATCAATAATCTACAAATTTATAACTCGTAATACTACTACAGCTAAAATGCCGTGATTATGTATAAACTATATAGCTTCAACCGAAGACAAATCTCCTTCTTGCTGTACTTGAATTGATACACATTCTGTCATGCTTTTCTATTAATTGTATTGAGTTGAAGTTTTTCGGCGAAAGCCTGCCTACTAGCATTAAAGATTTCGCAGCAGTTCCAAAGACTACTTTTCTAAAAGCCAAATTCTAACAAAATTTACTTATATTAGATACTTAATTGAAATTGAGATGCTTAGCTGCCAATTTTAAGAATGCAATAGAAGAAACACATCAATTAATATAATTACCCCAGATGAGCGATAACCAAAAATTTAAAATTTGTCTTACTATGGCTGGTGCAGTATCTGCGGGTGCATTTACTGCGGGTGTAATGGATTATCTCCTAGAAACATTAGAGCTCTGGGAAAAGGCAAAAGTAAAAAACAGAGCTTTGGGTATTGATCACGCAGATTATGACTTTTCGATTCCGATGCATGAGGTGGAAATTGACGTGATATCTGGATCTTCGGCAGGTGGAATTTCGGGTGCTTTAACTTTATTGAATGTCGTGGATGGTGCGTACCAACCCGTAAATAAAGACAATCCTCTCGGCAAAAACAATCGGTTTTATCAGAGTTGGGTGGAAATGGGAGATGATTCGAAATCATGTACTTTTGAAAAGATGCTAGAAAATGGCGACATCAAAAAAGGGGAAAAGCCTGAGTCTTTGTTAAATTCACAAGCCATTGACGTCATTGCAAACAATGCTTTAAATATTAAAAAACTACGGTCATTCCCTTCCTATATTTCTGATAGCTTGGATTTGATTCTTACAACAACCAATCTGCGAGGACTAAATTTTAAAATAGACTTTGGAGGAAATGAGAAAAGTGGTTCAGTAATAACAAGTCATGCAGGATTTTTTAGGTACAAACTTGCCAATAGTATTTATCCGCAAGGTATTCCTGATGGAGACGAACTTTATTATGTTCTTGACCTGAATAACCCTAAAGATATGGGCTACTTAAAGGATGCTACTTTGAGTACCGCGGCGTTTCCTATTGGACTTAAGTCACGGGAAATTACGATTTCGCAAAAATATGTCGATCGCTATCCTAAATATCTATTTGGCCAACGAACCGGAATATATCCTGTAATTAAAGACAGTCCTATTTATAAGTTTAATTCGATAGACGGCGGCCTCATTAATAATGAACCGTTTGCAATGGCATTGAAAGTGCTGTGGGACAAAAATTCGGCAGATGTGCTCAAAGATCGCTACGCAGTAATTATGGTCGATCCTTTTCCAAATAAGGACAGCGAAGTTGAGGACGAAAATCCTCCAAGAGATATTATTTCAATAGCTAAAGGAATGTTTAAAGCCTTGCGAAATCAGGTAATGTTTAATCAAGATGGAATTTTAGACGCACTAGATCAAAGTAACCGCACCAAGTACCTAATTGAACCTGTCAGAAAAGTTACTACAGATAAAGGAACTGTAAGAACGGAAAATGACTTGGCTTCTGCCCCATTTAGCGGTTTCGCTGGATTTTTGGATAAATCCTTTCGACAGCACGATTATCAACTTGGACGGCAGAACTGCCAGAGTTTTTTACGATATTATTTTGGTGTCCCACAACCTGACATTGCAGAAAGACTTACCGAATATCCGCAGTACCAAGCTTTTGACAGATTCTCCTTTAATGAAAATCAGCATGAGAAGTATAGTTTGAAGTTATTTCCGATTATTCCAGATATGAGAGTTCTAAATGCTTCGACAAACACGTTTGATAAAGCGCGCTTTGGAATTGATGCGCAATTGGGATACCCAGAATATCCGACAATATCTCAGAAAGACTTTGAAAAAAAATATAAATCATTGCTGAAAAATAGGATTGAAGCTGTGACCAATGCGTTAGTAGACAACTTTTGGTTCTCGTTGGCTAATAAACTATTTATAAAAGGAAAAATTTACACGCAACTGGAAAGCGCCCTAGAGAAAGAATTAAAGGACTCAGGATTAATGAAATAGATTCTGCTTCGAAAAATGTTAAGCCCAGGTTTTACTTTTTATTAATAAATAAACAGAAAATATGGAAACTAAATCCGGCATTACTAGAATGAAAGTTTCTGAATTTGAAATAGATTTTACAGTGGCGATTTGAATCAACAATTTTAAAAATTCATCGATACCACACCTAAATGTCAAGTTACATCCACTGAAATGAAAATAATAATTTTGAGGTGCAATTACGATGAAAACCCACCAAGTCACGCAGAGTGGCTACGCAGATATTGGGCAAGAGCAACCTTTAAGAACACAATAACGGATTATAAGAAAAATCAGAAATCTTGTAACATTTTGGCTCGGCATACTATGTAGTTTTACATTTATAAATATGTTGTTCAGAAATTCTTCCGGGCAATAATCTATTAACTAACCAATAAATACCAACATTATGGCAGAAATTAAAATTGAAAAAAAGAAACCGATTTGGCCGTGGATTTTAGCGCTATTGCTTATAGCACTAATAGTTTATTTCCTGTTTTTTAGGGATACCACAGTAATCACCAACGAGAACACCACGAACAACGACACAATAGTGGACAGAACAGAAATGCAAGATGACAGAAACATAAATGACAATTTATCTGGAGTTGCTGCATTTACAGCGTTTGTAAAAAATGACGACGGTAATATGACTCTTGATCATGAATATTCTCATAACGCGCTGACAAAGCTTATTGATGCAACGGAAGAGATTTCTGATAAGACAAGCTTTGATTCAAAAATGGATTTGGACAATGCCAGAAAGTATGCGAATGAAATTACCAATGATCCGCAAGCAACTGACCACTCAAATAATATTAAGAAAGCAACTGACATGATTAGCTCTGTATTGCAAAACATACAAAAAGCGAAATTTTCGAATTTGACGGCTGAAGCTGAAAAAGTTAAAATGTCGTCTCAGGCTATTAATGTGAAAGAGCTTGCTTTGAATCAGAAGAATACAGTAAAAACATTCTTTGATGATGCAGCAGACTTACTTGATAAAATGAATAGATAACACTAAAAAACATATATTATGGACAAAGATAAAAAAGACTTATATTATTTAGACGAACTTTCAGATTATAAAGTCGCAGACGATTATGCAGATATTCGTGGATGGGATGTAAAAGACGTTGACAGCCGCGTGATCGGTAAAGTAGATGATTTCCTTGTAAGCAAAAGAGCAGAAAGAGTTGTATATCTAGATGTTGAAGTAAATACATCAATCATTGACAAAGGTCATGACGTTTATGGAGCTAAATCTGATGGAATACACGAATTTCTGAATAAAGACGGTGAAAACCATCTTATCATTCCGATTGGAATGGTAACCATTAGTCGCGATCGTAAGGATGTTATGACGACGCAAATTAATCACGAGACTTTTGCTAAGACAAAACGTTTTGCAAAAGGATACGCTATCGATCAAGATTATGAATTAGGAACATACCGTAATTACACTCCTGAAGATGAAGAAGCATTGGTTGTATACGATGAAAACTTCTACAACCGTAAAGGATTCGGAAGGAATATATAAGTAATAAAAGATTGATAAGTAAAGGTGTTCAAGATAAGTCTTGAACACCTTTTTTTTTATTTGTATTTAAACAACAGTTGATTTCAATGTTTGTGCAAAAAACACTTCTAGATTGACTGCATTTTACAAGATCATAATTAAGTATTGTTCGCATCCAAAAGTCATATAACACTGTACGCAAATTGTATAATCGATAACGTTGTTAAAATCTGCAACTTTGCACAAGAATCAATCATAAACCAAAAAATATAAAGATGGACAATTCAAAAAACATTGACAGATTAAATAATTTAGTTGAAATTAACAATGACCGTGTTGAAGGGTACGAAACTGCAGCGAAAGAAATGGAGAATGGCGAAATGCATACTCTTTTTGGAAAGCTAGCGGCTACTTCGCATAATAATCTTTCTGAGCTACGTGCAGAAGTTAACAGACTTGGTGGAGAGCCAACAGAAGGAACAAGAGTAACAGGTAAGTTTTTTAGAGCTTGGATGGATGTGAAAGCTGCATTGTCTAGCAACGAAAGACAAACAGTTTTAGATTCTTGTGAATTTGGTGAAGACAAAGCACTTGAAGCATACAATGACGTTTTAGAAGATCCAAAAGATTTGACTGCTGATCAACTTGCCATGGTTAGAAAACAAGAAGCTGCATTGAGACAAGATCACGATCATGTAAAAGCATTAAGAGATGCAAATAACGCATAATATTTATGCTTAAGATTACAAAAAGCCCCATTCATGGGGCTTTTTATCGTTTAATACTTTTGGTTTTTACAATAGAATAAGCGGTTTGAGCCTTTGCCATATCAACAATAATTTCGATAGTGCTGCCTTTATTTGCCTCTGATGTAAACTGAATAGTACCATTAAGACTCTGAATTCTACTATTCATATTATCGAGTCCAATCCCGTTTCTCTTAGCATTTGTATCATACCCGACACCATCATCTTGTATTAAAATACGAATTATACTTTGGCTTCTTTGGAAACTTATTATACAGTTTTGTGCTTGCGCATATTTATTTACATTTAGTATTGCTTCTTGAATAATCCGGTAGAGATTGATCTTGCAAAGATTTGGTACATCTGCCCAGTCTGAATCCTCCGTCTGTAGATATGAAAATCTTGTTTTACTAATTCCTTCCTGATTTTTAATAAGTCCTTCTAGCAACATATTAAAATCACTGTTATCAAAAAAAGTATTTCGGCTAAGATCGTGCGAAATGGTCCTGATTTCCCCTTCTACTTTTTTCAATTCTTCAATATAATCCTTTCTTTTTTCTATAGCAACTGTATCGCTTTTGGAATTGAAAAAGCCCAGATTAAGACGAATTCCGTAAAGTGTGTTTATAACGCCATCGTGTAATTCCAAAGCAATCTTTGACTTTTCTGTCTCTTTAGCTTGATTGATTTTTTGTTGCTGCTCTGTAAGCAAGTTAAAAACTTCTTCACTTGCTTTTTCTTGCTTTCGCAAAAATTGTAGCTCTTTGTTTTTATATTTTATATACCTGACAATAATAAAAGTTAGCAAAAGAATAATAAGCGCAATCGAGACGATAATTATAATAATATTGCTTCGGCTCAAAGCTTTATTAGCATCTTCTATTTTTGTAGTTTCATACTCTATACGCGCATATTTATCACGCGTTTTTTGTTGCACTGCGTTTAGACTGTCGCTTACCGATATATATTCCGTCGAATACTTTAAGCTATTTGCGGTGTCGATTTTTGCTAGCAACTTATTGGTGCTGAGGACCTCATTTATATTGCTATTTTTCAACGACAGTTCATTAGCTAATTGAAGATATTTTATAGCTTTAATACTGTCTTTTTGACTAATGTAGTATTCACCAAAATAAATATATTTGTACAATAGATCCGAATCATTACCTAAACTATCTGCAATTTTCAATGATTCTAAGAACATAGGTTCAACTCCTTTGTACTCTTCATTTTTAAATTTTGAATATGCAAGATTGCTCAATACTCTAGCGTAAGATAATGGATTTGTTTTTTTTAAATTTTGACTTAAGACTTTTTGTAGATTTAGAATAGACTTATCGTACTGCGATTGAATATCGTACAAATTAGAAATATTGATGGTTGTAGAAACTTTGTATGAGTTCCTTTTTTTATCGCTTATTTCAAGCTTAGATATAATATCTAACGCATAATTGTGATAAGTCAAAGCTTCACTAAAATCACCAATCTTTTCAAGACAATTCCCAAGTAAGGAATTGCAGGAATATTTTAAAAAATAATCTTGTGAGTTTCGTAAGTTCTGCAGTGCTTTGGATAGTTGCACTTCACAGGCAATATAGTTTCCATCATAAAATAAGACATAGGCCTTGTTGTATTGCATACGAGCCACATTTTCCTGATCTGCGTTTTTCTCATATATCTTTTCTGCTTGGTAGTAATAATAATAAGCACTATCTTTTTCTGAATACTGATAACTATCTCCAATATAAAACATAGCCCTCGCCATTGACAGACTATCATTAATAATTCTTGCGGAATTAAGTGCCGTTTTGCTCGCAGAATAAGACTTCTGCATTTCATTTATATAAAAATATTCTAAAGCAATTTCTAAATATATATCAGTTTTTACAGAACTATCTTGACCATCCGCATATAGTATTGAAATTGAGTCTAGGTATTTATTTTTCTGCGGTTTTGTTAGTTGATTTATTTCTTCTGAAGGGCAGAGAGCATTACTGCTACTTTTATTTTTATTATTAGAACAAGAAGTGATTAGAATTATTAATAATAAATTAAAAAAAATATTAAATCTTTTGCGCAAATTTTCGTATAATTAAAAATTAAATCTTATGTAATTATAAACAAAAAAACTGACTTTCACAAAATTGTTAAAGTCAGTTCTTAGAAAATAAAGAGTTTATCTTTTTGGTGGTTTAATAATATCCGGCTCACCTGCGAACGGATTTGCCGTTGACATTCCTGTAGAATCTGCCGGGATTGCAATGACTTCTTGATTCAGATCCGAGTTAGTCATTTTTGAAGTGTCCATCCTTGGTCCTTCCGCTACTTCATCTACAGAACAAGAAAATGTAATGAATGAAAGTGCTACTACTGCTACTGCTAAAAATTTATTTTTCATAACGATTTGGGTTTGTTATATTAAATACAAAGTAACTATCTTTAGTTAACATTCCATTACGGTTTAGCCGTAAACTTTTTAAATTTACACAAAATAGTATAACATTGAACTCAGTCCTGATTCTTATTGTTGATGACCACCCTATTACTGTTGACGGTTACCTAAATTTGTTAGCCGAATTTGACTTTGGAGACACGCAACCACAATTTATAAAAGCAAACAATTGCGAGCAAGCTTTTAATATAATAAATGTCCATAAAGCTAATTTTGAATTAATTGACCTAGCTTTATTAGATATAAGCATTCCTGCATTTGCAGAAAGTAATATTATGGACGGAGTCGATGTGGGAAGCTACCTTCGTAAAATGATGCCAAGATGCAAAATAATAATGCAAACTATGCACAGCGAACCTTTTAGAGTAGATCGTATCATAAAACAACTCAATCCCGAAGGCTTTGTTTCTAAAAATGATATTACTTACGAAATATTTCCAATTGTCTGCGACCATGTCATCAGTGGAAAAACATATTACAGCAGTACGATAAATAAAGCACGTAACGACTTTAGCTTAAACAACTTAGTTTTTGACGTTCATGACAGCATGATATTAACCTTATTATCGCAAGGAATAAAAACAATTAATCTTCCAGAGTATATTCCTTTATCATTAAGTGCCATAGAGAAAAGGAAAGCAACTATAAAAGACCAAGTATTACTTCAAAAGGGTTCAGATTTAGAATTATTGCAAAAAGCCCGAAAACTAGGATTAATATAATTTATACTTTTTTCAAAGCCGTGCCCTTGTGAGCTGCAATATGTTCGGATTTATCGCTTTTGATTTCATATTGCGGATCGTCTTTACTTGCGTGATGCGTGTAGCCTTTGTAATCAAATTCTTGATGATGGACTTTGATAATTTTACCGCTGACCATTCCAGCTTCTGAATTCCATTTTACGTGGTCGCCCACTTTATAATCTGTTGCCATACTATTTAAATTTTAGTTATTATAAATTCACTCCTTCTATTAAGTTGATGTTCCTCTTCGGTGCAATCTACGCCATCGCTGCAATTATTTAGCAGTTGCGCCTCTCCGAATCCTTCAGCTTTTAATCGCTGTGGCGAAATACCATTTTTGATTAGCCAAGTTAGTGTCGACTTTGCTCTATTAGTAGATAGTTCCTGATTATACTCTTTGGAAGCGCGGCTGTCAGTATGAGATCGAATACTAATTTCCATCTGAGGCTCTTGCTGAAGAATCAGCAAAATTTTCGTAAGTTCATATTCAGCATCTGGACGAATGTTAAATTTATCTAAGTCAAAGTAAATACTTTTTATCGAAAGTATTTTTGCAAGATCATCACCTACTTTCATTGGTTTTAAAGTTTTCTGGAGAATTATTTCTTTTGAAACTTCGCTGGTATCATTAGATCCTACTATAATTTGCTCTTCAGAATCATATAATTCTTTTGATATATTTAGAAAATAGTTCTGCTCACACTCAATCGTAAAAGCAAATTTGCCATCTTCGGAAGTTAATATGCTTTCTACATTTTCACCATTCTGATCTTGTAAAATCACTTTTACCCCCGAAAGCAGGTTTTTATTTTCCGAGTCTAAAATAGTACCCTGGTATTTCTTAAAACATTTTTCCGCTTTAGTGAATTTATAAATATCATCAAAACCAAGTCCTTTGCTTCGGTTCGAACTAAAAAAGCCTTTGTTAGTTTCCGAATCTATATAAAAAGCGAAATCATCAGAGTTGCTATTAATTTCCGATCCTAAATTTTCGACTGTAATGTTGCTATCAGTGGAATTCAAATTTGTTTGATAAATATCAAGTCCTCCCAAGCCAGGTCTTCCATCCGAAGCAAAATACAGCTTATTATCTGAACTTATAAATGGAAAAGTTTCTCGTCCCTCAGTATTAATTTTTTTCCCCAAGTTCTCAGGTTTTCCAAAGTTTCCATCGCTAAGTATTTCCACTCTAAAAATATCCGAAGCTCCGACTGTTCCCGGCATTTCTGAGGAGAAATATAAATACTTTTCATCTAGCCTTAAAGCAGGATGCGCACAACTGTAATCATCGCTATTAAAAGGAAGCGCAATTGCATCCGTCCATTTTTTACCATCAAAAGTCGCTTTGAAGATTTTAAGCAAGGTTTTTTTGTTCTGATTTTTGACTCTCTTTCTTTCTTCAGAATTATTCTGCGTAAAAAACATTGTCTTTCCATCTTTGGTAAAAATCGCAGAAGATTGATTTAGCTTTTTGCTAAAATTAGTTTTTAAAGGTTTTGGATTTGAGGGA
This sequence comes from Flavobacteriales bacterium, assembly GCA_038243675.1. Taxonomy (GTDB): domain Bacteria; phylum Bacteroidota; class Bacteroidia; order Flavobacteriales; family Flavobacteriaceae; genus Flavobacterium. Next base: position 3,864 of record JBBSQV010000065.1, on the reverse strand, counting down.
GTTGCATCATCCGAAATAACAGCCTCGTAGATTTTAGAAAAAGCTTGATTGGTCCAAGAGTGAGTTCTTTTCATTATTCCTGAAGTATCTCGTGATGAAGTAAAATAAAATTTGTTACCACCTACAAAAGCACCGTAATCCGAGTAGACTGAATTTATTGAAGTGGTATCAACTTTAAACTGTTTGTGAATCGATTTAATGTGATTTAGATAATTTTTATTTTCGAAATAGAATTTGAATCTTGAATCCGCTCTTATTTCTTCGGGAATTTCATTTAGAAATTTATCCGCCAAATTATATTTATTCTGAGCTTTTAAACTTTGAACATATCTAAAGTAATATTCGGCCGCAACTGGTTTCTTAAGTCCAAAAAGTGATTTATAATAGGATGTCGCATTTTTATAATCTCCATTGAAATAGTACGAATCTCCAATTTTTTGATAGACTTCTGCAGTTCGAAAACCCTTTTTCGTAAGCTTTTTATAAATCTCGACCGATTCAAAATAAGCCATATTTTCGTGCTTGGTATTTGCAACCGTAAGCTTCTGCCCTTGGCAAAAGACCACAGATGTTATAAGAAGCGTTATAAAAAATACCAAATTATATCTCATAGCTTTAAAATTTAGAAAAATCGTGGCGAACTGATTCCGCTGTAGGATTTAAATAATTCAAAACGTAAAAAAATCTCATGACTACCTTGATTGTATTTTTGAAGTTGCGTCGTTTCAAAATCGTATGCATATCCTACAAATAGCATCTCTGAGATTTGAAATCCAGCAAGCGCACTTATCGCAGCATCGTATCTATAAGCAGCACCCAAAGTCAATTTTTGATTGAATAAAAAATTCGCGGACAAATCCATTTGCAACGGCGTACTGTCAAGATATTTCGCCAAAAATGCCGGTTTAAAATCAATTTCAGAACTGATCGGAATTACTGTTCCGGTAATAAAATATAGATTTATACGTTCGCGATTTAGCGAAAGCTCATTGTCGTCATATTTATAATTTTCAAAAAGTTGAGGTGTTGATAAGCCGAAATATGTTTTGTCTGAATGCAAATAAAGTCCAAGTCCAAAATTGGTACTTACTGAATTCTTGAAACTTTCAAGTGTTGGATCAGCGACATCTTTTGGGTTTAGCTTTTTTGCATAAAAATTAAAAAAAGTAGCTGAAGTATTCAATCCGAAATTCAGCGTATACTTTTCCGAAAGTTTAATTTTATACGAGACAGCGGCAGTTATGGTATTTTCCGCAGTTGGTCCAACTTGATCATTCACAAAAGATAAACCTGCACCAATATTTGAATTCGAAAATGGCGTGTGAATTGAAAACGAATTTGTTTTAGGCGCTCCATCAAAACCCACCCATTGATTTCTATGCATCCCAAAGATCGACATTGCACCTCTGCTTCCTGCGTACGCAGAATTGATAACAACAGTGTTATACATATATTGAGTGTACTGAGAATCCTGCTGAGCTTGTAAATTAGTTTTAAAAAAGAGGCAGGAGATGACTAGCAGTAAGAGCTTCAAAATTAACCGCATAGAAGTTGAATTGATGGTGCTATTTCAAAAATACGGTTTTATTGTGAATGAAAATTATCAATTCAACCGAAGACTGATGGAAATTTCGTTAATAGAAGAAAATAATTAAATTTTAAAAGCATTGCATCTTTCATAACTCTTTGTTCTTTTAGCGAAAGCGAAAAAACTTCACTCATAATTTTGAATAGTAGATCACTATATGGGCGTTAAAATTTAGAAAACGTATATTTGGCAAGCCATGAAATAATTATAAACCTACATTTCTTGGAGTAATTTAATTTTTTGGATTGCTCTTTGCAAGTATTGAAATTTTTAAACAAGCATTATGAAAAAAATTATTTTAATTTTAGTGATGATGATACCTTTTTTGGGACACTCACAGATAAAAGGATTGCTAAATAAAATAGGGAATGGTATCGAATCTGTGACTGGTGAAAGCAGCGGTAGACTTGATATTTCGGGCGCATTAAAAGAAGCTCTAAATAAAGGAGTTGAAAAAGAAGTATCTAAACTTACTCTGGAAAATGGATTTTATAAAAACCCAGCCGTAAAGATTTTGATGCCAACTGAACTCCAGAAAGTGGACAAAACATTGAGAAGCGTAGGGTTATCTTCGCTAACTGACGAAGGTATCAAATTGCTAAATAGAGCTGCGGAAGAAGCTGTAAAGGAAGCAACACCGATCTTTATTACTGCCATAAAACAAATGAGTATCGCAGACGCAAAAACAATTTTGATGGGCAAAAATAATGCTGCCACTAATTATTTGGAAGTGAAAACGAGACAAAATTTATACAGCAAATTCAATCCAGTAGTTCAGAAAAATCTCCGAAAAGTGGGCGCTGATGTGGCTTGGACCTCTATGATTTCAAAGTACAATTCATTACCGCTTACTACAGATGTGAATCCTGACATTACAGATTATGTCACAAAAAAAGCACTTGAAGGTGTTTTTAAAATGATTGCAGTCGAAGAATTATCAATACGAACAGATATTAGTGCTAGGACTTCTCCCCTACTGAAGAAAGTATTTGCGATGCAAGATTAAATAAACCAACTAAACAAAAAACTATGAAAAATAAAATACTGGCACTTGCGGTAGTTTTGAGCCTTTCTGGCTGTGCCGAATTGCAACAAGTCGCATCTCAATATCCAGGAATTGGACAAACGCTAGGCAATGCTGATATCGCGATGGGATTGAAGGAAGCGCTTAACAATGGTGTAAACAAACAAGTAACGAAATTAACCGTTACTGACGGGTTTTATAAAAATGCTGCGGTAAAGATTTTGCTCCCTGCAGAATTACAAAAGGTGGATAAAACGCTCAGAGATCTTGGTCTTTCTAGTCTTGCCGATGAAGGACTAAAAGTTCTAAACCGCGCTGCCGAAGATGCGGTCAAAGAAGCGGTACCAGTATTTGTAACTGCGATAAAAAGTATGACAATTACCGATGCAAAGAATATTTTGATGGGCAATGACAATGCTGCTACAATATATTTACAGAGAACAACCAGTTCACAACTATACGGTAAGTTTAATCCTATTGTAAAAAAATCTTTGAGTAAAGTTGGAGCGGATAAAACTTGGAATCAAATTCTTACAAAATATAACACTCTACCTCTTGTGGCAAAAGTGAATCCAGACCTAAATGACTACGTAACAAACGAGGCTTTGAAGGGAGTTTTTACTATGGTTGCTGTAGAAGAAAAGGATATTCGTAACAATGTTGCGGCTAGAACTTCAGATTTACTGAAAAGAGTTTTTGGAATGCAATAAATTGCGATTGTAATAGATTGTAATTCAATAACATATAAATAACATTCTCTTAACAGACCAATTAAAATTATAATTGCATCTTTGTATCATAATAAAGGGTTTTTATTATTTGGTTAGAGTTAGTTACAAGAATGCCAGTGTTTTATTGCACTGGCATTTTTATTTTTAGTCCTATTTAGAAAGGCTATTTTTTAATTTCCTACAAAGAATTCAGGTCGTTTCGTAGATTTTTGAAGTAGTCAAAGGCTAAAATAAGCCTTGATCCATACCAAGAAAACATTTCTCCATCCACCACCGTGATTTTTACTTTCTCATTAAATTTGACAAAATCATCAAAATCTGCTTCTTTAAAAGGATACGGCTCTGAAGATAAAAGAATATAATCAACCTCGTATTCTTTGATGTTTTCAATCTGAACTTCTGGATATCTTTCTAGATTTCCGAAAGCATTCTGAAAATTATTCAGCTTTAGAATTTCATTGATATAGGTGCTATTTGCCGCGACCATATATGGATTTTTCCAAATAAAATAAGCAACTTTT
>JBBSQV010000064.1:0-14731 GCA_038243675.1 Flavobacteriales bacterium | reverse complement strand
ATTTACCTATCCGTCGATATCATTAAAATGTATCTAGCCCGACCACAATTCTGCAACTTTGTTTTGTTTTCAATCATTGATTTTCTAAAGATAATAATACTATCATTTACATTAAAACAAAGATATGAGCCCGACCTGAGCAAAATGAAAACTTCAATGTTACCTTAATATCTCTGGCGAAGGTCTCGCCCAAATAATAATTTTTAACTTTAAAGCTATATTTAGCTAGATAATATTACATCATAATCTGAATTTGCAGGATGAAATTACTGTTTAATCAGTCAAATTTTCCAGAGCAATTTTCAGAGACAAAAACTTAAAAGTGTATCCAGCTTTAATAATCTTGTCAGCTTTAGTGTGAGTACTCATCAAAACCAATTGACTCTTTTCACCCATCAATAATTTGAACATCGCCCTCGGAATTGCGAATGGCCAGAAAGGTCTGTGTAAAACATCGCAAAGCGTTTTTGTGAATTCTTTATTGCGGACAGGATTTGGCGCAGTAGCATTGTAAACTCCTCTTGCATCTTCGTTTTCTATAGCCCAAATGAACATTCCGATAAGATCGTCAGAATGAATCCAAGGAAACCACTGTTCGCCAGAACCGAGTTTGGTAGCGGTAAAAGTTTTTACCATCAATTTAAAAATATCCAAAACGCCACCTTTTGGCGTAAGCAATAATCCGATTCTAAATTTAGCCACCCGAAGTCCTAAATTTGTCCCTTGGTCAACTGCTTTTTCCCATTCTTCACAGCAATAGGCAAGAAATCCAGTTCCAGCAGCACTTGTTTCATCTAAAATTTCTTCTCCACGATCTCCATAAAAACCTACTGCCGAAGCTGACAATACAGTTTTTACTTGATGCTCTTTGCGTTGCATCAAATCGTAAATAAGTCCAATTGATTCGGTACGGCTAGAAACCAAGGCCTTTTTGCGCTCGTCGGTCCATCTTCCATCGGCAATATTTTCGCCAGCAAGATGAATAATAATATCAACTCCGTCAAGACATTTCTCGTCAATTTCTTGTTTTTTGATATCCCAATAGAAAGCTTTTAAGTTTTTTACTTTTTCAGGACTGCGTGTCATAATACTAACGTCATAGCCGTGATCTTGAAGTTTCTTTGTCAGCATATTTCCAACAAGACCTGTCCCGCCAGTAACCAATATTTTCTTTGCCATAATAAATTAAAGCTTATTTGTCTTTTGTGTGTTCTACCCAAACCAAATTGTCAGTATCATAACCGATTCTTTTGGCTTCCGCTAGAAATTTTTCTTTTGTAGATTGTGGAATAGAAGTAGAGCGAGATAAAATCCATAGATACTTGAGATTATCTCCAGCAACCAATGCTTCTTGGTAGTCGTCGCTAATCGCAATCACATTATAACCTGCGTAGAAAGGACCGAAAAACGATACTTTCAAGCGCGCTTCGTCGCGAGGGCCGATGAATTTTGCCTTGCCGATTGCTTCGCTCCATTCATTCTTTTTGTAATTGTATCCTCTGTTTTCAACCTTTAAAGTTCCGTCAGAGTAGGCGGTGTATGTTGCAGTAACATTATTTAGGTTTTTTTCGAATCTCATAGGAAGTCGTGCAATTTCGTACCAAGTTCCTAAGTATCTGTTTTCTTTGAAAGGTTTTACCGCATTTGCTTTCTTGGGGATTGATGCGCCACAAGACGACACAAGAAGTCCCGCAGTTATTCCTGCCGCGACCATTAATACAATTTTTGAATTTTTCATAGCTTTTATCTTTTTCGGTTAGAAAGTAAAAAGATACGAAGTTTTGCGACAATTATTATTTAAGCATCTGCTAATGCCTTCTTAAATGTTTCGAGAACACGTTCTCTTGCGAATTTATGCTCTACGATTTCGGGTATAATTTGACTGTCGTAATTTGGAATCCATTTTCGAATATATTCTAATTTTGGGTCAAATCTTTTTGTCTGCAATGTTGGATTAAAAATTCTGAAGTACGGTGCCGAATCGCATCCTGATCCTGCTGCCCATTGCCAATTGCCGTTATTTGCCGAAAGGTCATAATCTATAAGTTTTTCGGCAAAATATGCTTCGCCCCAACGCCAGTCTACCAACAAATGTTTGATTAGAAAACTCGCGGTAACCATTCGAACTCTATTGTGCATCCATCCGGTTTCATTTAGTTGACGCATTCCTGCATCTACAATAGGATAGCCAGTATTTCCAGAACACCAAGCTGCAAATTCTTCTTCGTTATTGCGCCATTCGATTCGGTCGTATTTTGCCTTAAAAGATTCAGTAACAACTTTTGGATATTGAAACAGAATCATCATAAAAAATTCACGCCAAATCAATTCATTTAGCCAAGTTTCATTTAGATCTTGCGTCACTTTTGCAAGTTCTCGAACGCTAACAGTTCCAAAACGTAAGTGAACGCTGAGTCTAGTTGTGCCTTCTATCGAAGGAATATTGCGTGTATTGTGGTAATCTTTTATAATAGTTTCATCAACTGAAGGTGCCTCAACACCGCTGAGGATATCTTTAAACCCAACATCTTCCAAACTAAGAAATGGAAACTTTTTATTCTGGAGGGTTTTATCTAAATTATCCTGAGATGGAAATTTTGGAATTTCTTGAGAGAAAAAATGCTGCTTCCATACTTTAGAATAGGGAGTGTAAATGGTGTACGGCGTTCCGTCGGCTTTCATAATCTCAGATTCTTCGAAGATTACTTGGTCTTTAAAAGACAGAAATTCTATCTGGTTTCTTTCGGCGAAAGCCAAAATTTCTGCATCTCGCTGCTTGGCATAAGGTTCGTAATCTTTATTGCAAAAGATAGTTTTGACGTTAAATTCCTTTTTTAGTTTCTCGAAAACTTCAAGTGGTTTTCCATAAGCTGTGTACATAGACGAACCATTCTCATTGAGAATTTCGTTAATCGCTGAAAGTTGTTCGTGTATAAATGCAAGGCGCCTATCTTCCTTATTGGAAAGATTCTCTAAAATATCCGAATCATAAATAAATAATGGTACAACTGAATTGTCTCCGCTTAAAGCTTGAAAAAACGCATTGTTGTCGTGAATGCGCAAATCGCGTCTAAACCAGCAAATACTTATAGATTCTTTCATTACTTACATTTTGGAAATTGAAGATTTTCCGCTTTTATAGGCGCTGTATCCGATAGTTAAAAAGATGATTCCAGCTACTATATAAGAGGCAATTACAACATCTTCTGAACCTTTGTCGCTATTAGATACTGCAATTGCAATTAAAGCCCAAATCCCGACAAGTGCAAACTCACGTAAATTACGAGTTAAAATCACAGCTATATTTAGAAGTCCAACAATTGCGATCATAATAATTGCCCATGTAACTTCGGAAATTCCAAAACCATCCCAATTATTTTTTGTTAATAGTGCGGCGATATTTGCGATAAAAGCAACCGAAATCCACCCGCTGTAGAAAGCAAATGGCCAGTAAATAAGTAAATATCTGTGTAAAGGCTGGAAATCCAATTCCATTCTTGTATTAATAATGATTTTGATCAGGGAAATTAAAACGATCAACATTATAAAGGCTGCCAGTAAAGTGTAGCCGTAAAGCCACGCCACAACCCAAAGGGAATTCCCGATGCAGGAAACGACAAACCACCAGCCAACTTCAAGAACAATAGTGTCATTATCTTCTTTTTTGGTAAAAAGTGAGCGTCCGGTATATAAAACAAAACCAAGCAAGCCGAGGTAAATAATTCCCCAAATAGAAAACGCATATCCGGCAGGAGTGAAGAGATTCCAATAAGAATCGGAAACTGTTTTCATTGTATTACCGTCAAAAACGCCTGTGTTGGAAACATAGCTCATCACGATTGTGAAAACCAATGCTATTCCATTTGCAATCTGTAAAGTTTTTTTCATGTCTGCACTTCTGTAAAATTATAAACCTAAAGATTATATTGTCAAATTACGAACTGACTTTATTTGTCACAGTTTTTTTCTTCGCCATACTTTGTTTGAAATATTTAATCGGAACCCAAAGCATACCGAAGCATTCTCCGTGTTCTTTGCCAAGATGTTTGTGGTGCATCTTATGTGCTCGCCTCAAAGCTTTAAAATAGGCATTGTCTGAATTTCTAAGAACTTTAAAACGTTGATGTATAAAGATATCGTGAATAAAGAAATAGGCCATTCCGTAAAGTGTAATTCCTAAACCTACGAAAAACAGCGGGCTAAAATCATTTTGCATTCCTATAAAGAGACAAATTATTCCAGGAATTGCGAAGATTAGAAAGAATGAATCATTGCGCTCCAAGAAATCTGTAGTGTCTTTTTTATGATGATCGGCGTGCAAAGTCCACAAGAGACCGTGCATCAAATATTTGTGAGTAAGCCACGCGACCGCTTCCATCCCCACGAAGGCTCCTAGTGTAATAAGTATATTTGTAAGTATCATTATTTTTTAATTTTATATAAATTGTCAAGCACCTTTTTTCGATATGTAAAGATACCTTCTATTCGCTTTTTTACCAAAATTGAATGTCCAATTGTTCCTAAAACTCCGAACGGCATTTGGTAATCTACCGTGTCATTCATCAAAACTCCGCCTTCAACTTCTTCAAATTCGTGCTTGTGCTTCCACAACTTGAAAGGCCCTTTACTCTGAATATCTGTAAAGTGCTTTTTATAATCTACTTCGATAATTTTTGTCTGCCATCTTAATGGAATTCCAAACAACGGCTTTACGGTATAGTCAATGATCATATTCTCGTAAATTTCTGCTGGCAAATCTGTCAGCACCGTGAAATCCATTTCCTTTGGAGTCAAGGTTGAAAGATTTTTAGGATTCGAAAAAAAGTCCCAAGCGTGTTGTAAATCTATTGGAATAAATTGCTCCGCTTTATATTGATATGTTTTCATTTTTCTTTTATTCTAAATACTTGATTGACTTTATGACTTCGGTAGTGACAAAAGTGCCAAAAATTAGAAGTGTTAACCTCTAATAATCTTAAAATTTTAAATTTTCAATTTACCTGATACACCTTCGGCGAAAGCCAAAAAAAATTCTACGATTAAAGTAAATTCATTTTGTACTGCACCATACTATTGACCATCAAGCCAAATTTATGAGTGTTGTTGATGCGCACACGCTGCTCCATAATGAGAGAGGCAGGCAATCTTTTTATTTTCTTGAAAAGAGAATAGTAGTAAACGTACGCTAGGTAAACGCCGCCTTTGCAACAAGCAGGCAACATTTTTATACCGGTTAAACCTTCTGCGAAATCAGCTTCTATCTCGTCTTCAATTTTAGCTTTAAGATCGGTTGTAAAATCATTAAAGTCAATCTGTGGAAAGTAGTTTCTACCCAAAACTTCGTAGTCATCTTTCATATCACGAAGGAAATTTACTTTTTGGAAAGCGGCACCAAGTTTCATCGCATACGGCTTTAAATCTTCAAATTGTTTCTTGTCACCTTGTACAAAAACGTGCAGACACATCAAGCCAACAACTTCGGCAGATCCTAGAATATAGAGGTTAAATTTCTCTCTATTATACTCCACAGTTTGTAAATCCATCGCCATACTATCAAGGAAAATAGTAATCCAATCTTGATTAATATCAAACTCTCGCACTACTTCCTGAAAAGAATGTAGGATAGGATTTGTAGAAATTCCCTGCTCGATTGCCTCAAAAGTGTCTTCACGAAACTTTGCAAGCAAACCTTCGCGGTCGTAACCTTCAAAGCTATCTACAATCTCATCAGCCACACGCACAAAACCATAGATCGAGTAAATGGAATCGCGAATTGCAGGACTCAAAAAATAGATTCCAAGAGAAAAGCTGGTGCTATAACTACGAGTAGTCATCTTGCTAACCTCTATGGACAAATTATCATATAGCTTTTTCATATGCTTTTTTTAAGTTTTTTTCTACTTGTTCTGCAACAATTTTTCCAGATATTAACGAGGGCGGTACTCCAGGTCCAGGAACGGTAAGTTGGCCAGTATAAAAAAGGTTCTTTATCTTTTTATTTTTTATTTTCGGTTTTAGATTGGCAGTTTGCATCAGCGTATTTGCCAAGCCATAAGCGTTTCCTTTGTATGAATTATAATCCAATTTGAAATCGTCAACGCAGTAACTTTTCTTATAATCAATATGCTCAAGGACTCTATCGCCAGTTTGCTTTTCTAAGCGCTCGATCATTATTTTAAAATACTTCTCTCTCATTTCCTCGCTATCTTTTAGATCTGTCGCAATTGGCATTAGCATAAAGATATTTTCGTGTCCTGAAGGAGCAATATTACGATCAGTTTTTGATGGGCAACAAACATAAAAAAGTGGTTTTGTTGGCCATTGAGGTTTTTTGTAAATCTCTCTAGAATGAATGTTTAAATCCTCTTCAAAGAATAAAGTATGATGTTCGATATTTTTAAGACGCTTATTTAATCCCAAATAATAAATTAGAGAAGAAGGAGCGAATGTTTTTTTATCCCAATATTTTTCAGAATAATTTCGGTCTTCCTCTTGCAACAATTTACTTTCGGTGTGGTGATAATCTGCCGATGAAACTACTGAATCAAAATGTAGCATTTCGCCATTTACCGTAATTCCAGTCGCATGTCCTTCTGAATGATTTATTTTCGTTACGGAAGCATTTAGATGAATTTCTGTTCCGAAATTTGTCGCAACCTTTGCCATACCTTCAATTACTTTTCCAAAACCTCCATCAGGATACCAAGTTCCTAATTTTAGTCCGGCGTAATTCATCAGACTATAAAGAGCTGGCGTATCTTGTGGCATTGCGCCTAAAAATAGCACCGGAAATTCCATTAGCGCAACCAACTTTGGGTGCGTAAAATATTTCTTTACGTGCTTGCTAAACGATGAAAATAATTCCAAACGTAAAGCGCCTGATATCACTTCGTAATCTGCAAATTCTAATAATGAAAGTCCTGGTTTATAAATCAATTTTGACATTCCCACATCGTACTTGAACTTGGCATCATCCATAAACTTCTGCAACTTAACCGCGCTTCCCTTTTCAATAGATTCGAAAAGAGCACATAGTTCTTCAAAATTGGCAGGCACGTGCATTGTTTCATTTTCAGGAAACACGATATCAAACGATGGGCTTAAAAGTTTAAGCGAATAAAAATCTGAAGGTTTATGTCCAAAATCTGCAAAAAATCTTTCAAACACATCTGGCATCCAGTACCAACTTGGGCCCATATCAAAAATGTATCCTTTCTCTGTTTTCATCTGACGCGCCCGTCCACCTATCGAAGAGTTTTTTTCGAAAATGTGCACCTCGTGACCAGCCTTACTTAGGTAGCAGGCTGCACTCAAGCCAGAGAATCCAGAACCAATAATTGCGATGCGAGACATAATTGTTTGTTTTTATTCGTTTAGTATCTTTAAGATTGTATATCAAATTACAAATCGTCAATATTTTTAAGCCACATTGTATCAGAATCTAATTCTAAATTTGAAATTAATTTTTCGCTTCCACTAATATAAATCATTCCGTTCGGGAAACAATCTCTTACCGAATTCAGATATTGCTGTTGATCCACAGTAAAATTACTTTTAATAAAAAATGTAAGAACTTTATCAGGTCTAATACTAACAGATGCTTGTTGCAAAGTACTTAACGGAACATTTGCTCCTAAATAAATGACATTTTCTCCGCGATTTCTCAATATATAATGTGCGAAGAGAACAGCAATTTCGTGAAATTCGTCTTCTGCTAGAAAAAGTACCCACGTCTTTGCTTTGTCTGTTGGCGGCGGAAGCGCGTCAATTGCAACTAGCAGTTTTTGTCTGATAATGTTACTTATAAAATGTTCTTGAGCAGGCGGCATCAAATTGGCTGCCCACATCATTCCGAGCCGTTGCAATAAAGGATATACCACCTCTTTATAAGTGGCAGTAGTTCCCATTTTCTCTAGGCAATGGTTTAATGTATTTTCAAATTCAAGTTGCTTAAACTCTAGGCCAGCAGCGATAAGTTGTAAAACATATTTATGCGATTCGCCGTCTCCGTGTTCGAGAAGATGCTGTTTTATCAGGTTTTGCAACTGCTCGTCTGTCATCACACAAACATCAGAAACTTTATACTTACTATCCAGAAGTGTCACAATATTAAGGAGCCTTCTTAAATCATTATCAGAATAAGTACGAGTATTACCATCGGTTCTTTGCGGCGATAGTGCATTATAACGCTGCTCCCAGATACGGATCGTATGCGGTTTAATTCCAGAGAATTGTGCTAATTGTGCAATGCTAAGCTGGTTCATATTCTGTTTAACTTTTCACAAATATACTTAAACAAAGCTTATATAAAAAAATTTATTTTGTTCCTTTGTGTCAGATTTATGATAATTAGCGAAAATGTCACAAATTTATATATCTAACATAAGATTTTAATTTTATACAAACAATTATGAAACACTTTATTACCATTACAATGATGCTCATTAGCTCATTTATTTTTTCTCAATCCAAAGACTATCAATTATCTAGTCACATTTTGGACATAGGAACAGGACAACCGGCTTCGGGAGTCTTGGTAAAACTGGAGAAAATGAAGGATAACAACACGTGGAAATATGTTGATGAGAAAAAGACTGACAAAAGTGGCCGTATTCCAGATTTCTTAAAAAGTGGAAAAGACAATAAAGGAATTTACAGATTAACTTTTATGGTAGCAGATTATTTTAACGAAAAAGGAACCAGCTCATTTTATCCTTTTATCGAAGTAGTTTTTCAGATAGAAGATGAAAATCACTACCACGTGCCAATCACTCTATCAGCTTATGGTTACTCAACTTATAGAGGAAACTAAGATGAAGAATTTGAGAAATATGGCGTTCATTTTTATGGTGATTCTAACCGCCGGGCAAAGTTTTGCCCAGACAGAAAAGCAAACTAAGTCAACCGAGACAGAGTTGAATTTCACCGCTCAACTTAATTTTGATATTGCTTTGCAATTGGTTCAGAAAGTGAAAGCTGCTGCAAAAGCTGCTGGCAAAGAAGTAAGTGTTGCCATTGTAGATGTGGCTGGTCAAACGATTTTGGTAGCAAAAGGTGATGGAGTAGGCCCTCACAATACAGAGGCTGCACGCAGAAAAGCATTTACTTCGGCATCGACAAAGACGGCTACTTTAAAATTGGGTCGTGATGCAAAAACGAATCCTGATACACAGAATTTAGCAAATCTTCCAGAGCTTTTATTGCTGGGTGGCGGATCGCCCTTGTATTACAAAGATCAGTTAATTGGCGCTGTGGGAGTTGCTGGCGGTGGGGGCGCGGAGGGCGATGATGCATTTTCCAAGGCGGCGGTGTTGCCAGAATTGAATATTTCTGCAAAGTAATCTCTGCACAAATATTATTATATACAAAAGCTGATTATTTCGATTTTTCAGCTTTTTTATTTGGAGCTAATCCAGCTTTGCTCTTCAAATCCTCGCAAAAAAAGCTTTACTTCTAACTGCCACAATGAGCTTCCGTTGGTCGCTATTGTGCCACAAGAAGTAAAAAAAGCTTTTTTAGGCTCCGGGTTTTTCGCTTCAATCTGGGCTAGGGGCATTAGGTGTAATGTCAGATTATATCTTCGAAATACAGTTTCCGTTATTAATATAATGAAAACATCGACTTGTTTTTCGTAGTAAGATTAAAGCCTCACGTTTGTTTTAAAACAGAAAATCCCTTCTGCAAAGCAGAAAGGATTTTTTTATACTTGATCTAAAGCAGAATTATGGTTTCAAAATAATTTTTCCTTTAACGTGACCTTCTTCACTTGCTTTTTGTGCGTGCTCAACTTCACTAAGTGGGAAAGTTTTACTGACACGTGTTTCTATCTTCCCTTCTTCAATAAGTTTTGTAATTTCTTCAAGTTGAGAAGGATCTGGATGAGAAGACATAACTTTTGCTGTTACATCATATTTCTCCATCAAATCTTTGTCCCCCTCTTGTACTAGCGAAACTAGAAATCCGCCTTTCTTTAAAACTTGATATGATTTTAAGTTTGTTTCCCCACCAACTGGATCAAAAACGACATCTATTTCTTTTACTTTGTCTTCGAAGTTGGTTGTTTTGTAATCAATAAATTCATCCACTCCGAGACTTTTCACGAATTCTTCATTACTTCCAGACGCAGTTCCTATAACATAAGCGCCTTTCGCTTTTGCCAGTTGTGCTGCCATGGAGCCGACACTCCCCGACGCTCCGTGCACAAGAATTTTTTGACCACTTTTAAGGCCAGCTGTATCAAAAATCGCTTGGTAAGCTGTCAAAGCACCCATCGGGATTGATGCTGCTTGATCAAAATCGAGATTTGTAGGTTTTAAACTCAGTTCGTCTTCTTTTACGATTACATATTCAGCGTAACAGCCAATCAGTATTTTGCCGTAAACTTCATCACCTTTCTGAAATTTTTTAATATCACTTCCAACTTCCGAGACCGTTCCTGCGAAATCTGCTCCCAGAATTAGTGGAAGTTGTAATCCCCACAACTTGCCTTTTCCATTTCGAATTTTAATATCTACAGGGTTTATGGCTGCAGCCTCTATCTTTACTAATATTTCGTTCGACTTTGGGTTAGGACGATCAACAGTAGTATAGTTTAACATACTTTCGTCTCCATATTCTTTAATTTGTACAGCTTTCATCTACTTAATTTTTGTGGTTAACTTCTATAAAGAAGTGCAATATCCTCTAAATTAAGAATTTGTTTTTGGATAGTCGAAGTAAAATGTGATATTAGCAATTTTGTAACATTTTTTAAAATACTGAAAATTATTGTTTACTGTATTTTGCAAAGGCGATTCCCAAATCTCTTAGGAATATAATTAGAAAATAATCGGAGAGTAAAATTTGCAAAAGTGAGCGTTTTTTACTTGTGGTAATCTTATAATATTTATAAGTTTGAATTCTATAACACTAACTACTATATGAACAAAATGAGATATTTCTTAATAATGTTTCTACTTACTGTTGGCAACCTGACCGCTCAATCAGACAATACTGAACAAAATATTTTTGTTCAAGACAGTCTTGCTTTTGAGTTATGTAAAATTTATGGTTTTGACCAGGGAATACGCGACACGGATTTAAAGTATAATAAATCACAGGTTATGCCAATGATCGATACTTTGAGCTTTAATAAAATTGTAGCTTTTCTTACAACTAATGGGTATCCAAATACTGCTTTATTAGGAGAGAGAAATATGAAACAAGAATGTGTTGAATTGTCATTTGTTGCGGTATTATTGCACAATCCACATCGTTTGGTAAATGAGAAATTTTATTACGATTTATTTTTTGACGAGGTTAAAAAAGGAAATATGACAGCTGATTTTTTTGCAACAGTACTTGACAAATATTACTGGGTAAAAAGTAAAAACAAACAAACTAGGAGAGTTTTTTACGGATCAGCTTTTGGAAGTCCCTGCATTCAAACAAAGAAAGAAACCAACAAAGCGAGGGTGGAAATTGGTTTAAAACCTTTGAAAGATTCGGAATTTGTAGATTGTGCAGGCGAAGAGTTAAATATGCCAAATGTGCGAACGTAGTTTTGCTTGTTAGCCGTTGTTGGAAATGTGTTGAATAACGGAAAATCATCTTGTTTATCGTAAATCCCTAGCCCAGATTGCAACGAAAAACCCGGAGCCTAAAAAAGCTTTTTTTGTACTTCTTGCGCTAGAAAAGCGACCAACGGAAGCTCTTTCTAGCGGTAGAAGTACAGCTTTTTTTGCGAGGATTTGTAGAGAAAAGCTGGAATTAGCGCCAAAAAAAAAGACCATTCTTTATGAATGATCTCTCCTTATTAATGATTTTAAGCTGCACTTATCGACGGATAATCAATTTACCTGTTTTAACAGTAGTACCGCTTAGATTGCGAACAGTATAAATGTAAAATTCATTGCGCTTAGGTGGCTGACATTAACTTGTTCAATGCTGTTTGTGACTACCAAATTAGCTACTTCTTGACCCGTGATAGAATTGATAGTAATTGAACCATCGTTTAATTCTTCAAGGTTGAAATTTACTATATCGTTTGCTGGATTAGGATAAATATTTATTTTTGAATCAGCTAACTCTTGATTAGGAACACTCAGTATACCACTTGGACGTATGTTATCAATACCAATCCAAGAACCTATTTCGGCAGTTGAAGTATAGAGTGTACCAAGCGCTCTTGATTCACTGCTCGCTATACCCACTACAAACGAATGCACAGGTCCTGGAAATAAGACAGAGTACTTAATTGTAATAACTTCGGGGGTTAAGTCAGACTGAATACCACCATACCTTTTTAGACCTTGCCCGATTATGTATTTGTTAACATCAATTGCACTTATCATAACAACTGCAGTATCGTTGGGTTGCAGATTATAATTTAGATCTAATGTGAATTTTAAATGCTTGGTAGTAGAAAGAAATTCTTAATAAACATAAGAACCATAAACGCCATTTGGAAACTCAACAGGACTCGTTGTATTTAATACATTATACGATCTTACTTTTAAATAACTCGTTCCGTCTGATGCTCCAGTTGTTACTTGCTCTACGGCGAGCATCGGATTACCGTCTTCATCAACTGGTGATGCGTAGTTTAAGGGTGACCAACCATCAGGCTTTCCAGCTGTCCAATTTTCAAAACTAGGGTTTTCAAAAGTAGGATTTGCTGGTTGGGCGTTAAGAACAAAGGTTGCACCGAAAATTAGCGTTAAAGCTAGAAAGTAAAATTTATTCATAGTAGTTGTTTTTATGTAATACGCAAATATCTGAAAAGGTTTGGAATTTTAGTAAGTAACATTACCACAAATGTCTAGCAGTATTATTGAGTGCTTTTTTATTTTACGAAAAGATAAATTTTTTAGTTTTCTTTTGAGAGGATTTGTGGTGAACAATTGGAGCAAATCCCTTCTGCAATGCAGAGGAATTTGTTCATCGGGGTGGCAAGATTATTAAAGGATGATTTTAAAGTTTGGTATTTAGAGACAACCAAATCCTTCCGCAGTTTTCAAACTGCTAGGTCTTTTTTGTTTTATACAAAACTTCGAGCAAGCACGGTTTTGTATGAAACAAAAAATCCCTTCTGCAATGCAGAAAGGATTTGTTCGTCGGGGTGGCAGGATTCGAACCTGCGACCTTCCCGATTTTCCATCGGGACGCGATGAATGAGCTACTTCCCAATTAGTTCCATTAGTTTAATTCGACTCTTCCAGCTCTTGATAGTTTGTTCCGGTATAATGGCTGTTTTTTTATCTTCATAAGTTTCAAAATAAACGATCTCCCAATCTTCTACTTTTCCAGTAAAACCTTTATGAGAACTTAAATGTCTTCGTAATCGTTCTTTTAATTCAAGAGATGTAAAACCGATATAGTAGCAGTCTTTTAGTTTTGAATATAATATGTAAACGTAAAACATAATTGAATTCTTTTACTTGATACGACTAATATTCTAAAAAGTGAAAGGTGTGAGAGGAGTATGCAATATAAGATATTATCTTTTTAGAGAGACGTCAGATTTTTTTCATAACGAGATAAATTTTTTTACAGTTTTCAATTAAAATATGCCGGACAAAATAAATTTTCAACTTTTGGTCGGGCAGGATTATTAAAGTATGATCCTGATATTGGGTAATTAGAGACAACCACATCCTTTTGGCAGTTTTCAAACTGCTAGGTCTTTTTTGTTTTATACAAAACTTCGAGCAAGCACGGTTTTGTATGAAACAAAAAATCCCTTCTGCAGTGCAGAAAGGATTTGTTCGTCGGGGTGGCAGGATTATTAAAGAATGATCCTGATATTGGGTAATTAGAGACAACCAAATCCTTCGGCAGTTTTTCAAACTGCTAGGTCTTTTTTGTTTTTTTTAAACCTACGAGCAAGCTCGGGTTTTTCAAAAACAAAAAATCCCTATTGCAATGCAGAAAGGATTTGTTCGTCGGGGTGGCAGGATTCGAACCTGCGACCTTCCCGATTTACCATCGGGACGCATTAACCGTCTATGCTTATATCTCTAAAATAGATGAACACAATAAATTTTAGGCTTTTTTGTACGGGGTGGCAGGATTATTAATGAATGATCCTGATATTGGGTAATTAGAGACAACCACATCCTTTCGCAGTTTTTCAAACTGCTAGGTCTTTTTTGATTCATACAAAACTTTGAGCAAGCTCGGTTTTGTATGAAACAAAAAATCCCTTCTGCAATACAGAAAGGATTTGTTCGTCGGGGTGGCAGGATTATTAAAGAAAGATCCTGAAGTTTGGTAATTGGAGACAACCAAATCATTCCGCAGTTTTTCAAACTGCTAGGTCTTTTTTGTTTTATACAAAACTTCGAGCAAGCACGGTCTTGTATGAAACAAAAAATCCCTTCTGCAATACAGAAAGGATTTGTTCGGCGGGGCGGCAGGATTATTAAAGAATGATACTGAAGTTTGGTAATTGGAGACAACCAAATCCTTTTGGCAGTTTTTCAAACTGCTAGTCTTTTTTGTTTTTGTTAAACCTACGAGCAAGCTCGGGTTTTTCAAAAACAAAAAATCCCTTCTGCAATGCAGAAAGGATTTGTTCGTCGGGGTGGCAGGATTCGAACCTGCGACCTTCCCGATTTTCCATCGGGACGCGATAACCGTCTATACTTTTTTGTCGAGCTGGCAGGATTATTAAAGAATGATCCTGATATGGGGTAATTAGAGATAACCAAATCTTTTGGCAGTTTTTCAAACTGCTAGGTCTTTTTTGTCT
>JBBSQV010000063.1:0-14859 GCA_038243675.1 Flavobacteriales bacterium | reverse complement strand
GTTGAGTATGAGTAAAGACATCATGAATCCATACTATGGTAGTAAAATGTTGAAATGTGGTGAGGTTCAGAGAGAAATTAAGTAATTGAAGATTGTAAAAATCATCATTAATATATTGTTGTTAGTGTTTGTGGGAATTCATCTAATTCCCACATCACTTTTATTTTCGCTTCAATCTCGTACGATTGGAAAATAATAAGTAAATAAAAACAAAAATGAATAAAAACATCATTTATATAGGTGTTGCATTAATCATTGGTCTACTCGGTGGTTTTCTACTATTTGGTGGCAATGATGGAAATAATTCCAAAAATAATCACGATCATTCTTCAGAAATAGTATCAAAGCAGATGTGGACGTGTTCTATGCACCCACAAATTATGCAACCCGAACCAGGTGATTGTCCTATTTGTGGAATGGATTTGATACCTGCAGAAAGCAGTGCTGAGGGACTTAGCGCTAATGAAATTAAAATGACCGATAATGCAATGGCTTTGGCAAATATCCAAACTACGATTGTTGGCGAAGGTCAAATGGGCGTTAATTCTTTGAAATTGTCAGGGAAGATTAAAGCCAATGAAGAATCAAATGCGGTGCAAGTGACTTATTTTGGAGGAAGAATCGAAAAATTATTTGTTAATTCTACTGGCGAAAGCGTTAGTGCAGGTCAGCGACTAGCGACAATTTACTCGCCAGAATTGGTGGCAGCACAACAGGAACTACTTACTGCCTCTTCAATGAAAGAATCGCAACCAGAACTATACAAGGCAGTACGAAATAAGCTGAAACTGTGGAAACTATCAGAAAAGCAAATCAACTCGATAGAGTCAGCTGGAAAGGTGCAGGAAAACTTTCCCGTATTCGCTACACTATCTGGCACAGTAACCGATAAAATGGTTGAAGAAGGTGATTATTTAAAACAAGGACAGCCACTCTATAAAATTGCCAATCTAAATACGGTTTGGGCAGAGTTTGATGCATACGAAAGTCAAATTGCCTCTTTAAAAAAAGGACAGTCCATCAAAGTGACAACTAACACCTATGGCAATGAGGTTTTTGACGCCAAAGTATCTTTTATAGACCCCTTACTAAATTCAGCCACGCGAACCGTGATTGTCCGTGCAGTTTTGAATAACAATAAAAAACTTTTTAAACCTGGAATGTATGTCGAAGGAGCCATTCAAGGCACACAAACAAGCGTTAAAAATTCGATTTCCGTACCATCAACTGCTGTTATGTGGACAGGAGAACGATCAGTAGTATATCTCAAAACAAATCCTAATGAGCCAATATTTGAAATGAGAGAAGTTCAACTAGGCAATGCAACTGGCGATAGTTATATCATTCTTGATGGCCTAAAAAATGGAGATGAGGTTGTTACCAATGGAACTTTTACGGTTGATGCCGCAGCACAATTGCAAGGTAAAAAAAGTATGATGAACAGAGAAGGATCAAAATCAGCAACTGCTCACGAGGGACATTTGGGAATACAAGATAGTAATATTGACAAAAGCTCCGTTCAGACTGATCATACAAAAATGACAGAACGAATAGACGTTTCTAGTAAGTTTCAAAATCAGTTAAAAGATGTTTTTACCGATTATATAGGTCTAAAAGATGCGTTGGTCAATGATAACGCCAAGAAAGCACAGGCTGCAGGAAAGCAAATAAGTCAGTCATTAAATAAAGTGGATATGAAGTTGCTATCCGATGAAAAAGCACACAGCCACTGGATGACGATTTTGAAAGAGTTAAAAACTTCTGCTAATGCGATCGAGAACAATACAGTTTTAGAGACACAAAGAACTCTTTTCAACCATCTTTCTGCAAATATGATCAGCAGCTTGAAACTTTTTGGAATTAATCAAAAGGTTTATGTTGAATTCTGTCCGATGGTTGATAGTAACAAAGGTGCCTACTGGTTAAGTGCAGACAAGGAAATTCGTAACCCCTATTATGGCGCGTCAATGTTAACTTGTGGGGAAGTAAAAGCAACTATTCAATAATAATTACATAACAGGTTGTAGTATAAAATCACCCGAATTAATTAGCTCCCGTAATGTTGTTTTTAAAAGTTTGCATTGCAGATGCATTTGGAGGATTGAGAACTAATATTTTCCTTTAAAGTTCAAAGTCTTATCAAAAATCGTCTGACTTTTATATCGGCTATTAGTTCAGAATGATATTTTGGGCGGCTGCGAAGCACCGGGCCATCCACTGTATCTTTGCTGCAAGACGACAATTGCTTTGTTGATTACCTCAGTTTCGATTGCTCTATGGAAGTTTTGTTGTGCAACAAAAAATTTGTCTCGCCCGTTATCTCGGGCCGTTCCTGTCCCTGCCGCGGGATTACCGTTGATAGCGATGAGTAGTTTCATTTTCCTTAGTGAACAAATGATTAGAGATCGCAGAAGCGACTCAAAATATAATTTCTATAATATTGAAAATGGACTGATCAGGTCGGAGTATAGATCTACCTTGAGGTTATTATTCTGTAAGCTATCATAAATCTTATATAAGAAAATATACCTATACACCAGATAACGTTAGCTGATTGCAAACGATTAATTTTGTACATTTGCTATCAAATAAAAATTACTTTGAGTCAATCTAATTACATAAAAGATATAGCTAAATATGGTCTGGAAAACGACCAGGAAAAGTTATTGAATGTGTTGAATGAAATGATTGAACATGCAAAAAATACAAAAAAATTAAATTTTGCAATTCAGCTGCAGTCAATCCTTAAAGATTCGATTCGTGTGGGTAAAAATATTAGATTATCAAAAGTTGATAGTGAGAAGTATTTAAACCGTATAGATGATAGAGAATCTGGTGATTTAATATTAGAAAAATTGACTTCTGACTATAGACTAAGCAATATTATTGCAGATAATAAAGTTATTGAAAATTTAGAACATTTTATTGAAGAGCATAATAAATCTGATTTATTAAGAAGATTTGGACTACCAATTTCAAATAAACTTTTACTACATGGGCCATCAGGTTGCGGAAAAACATTAGCATCATATGTAGTTTCAGGCGAACTCAACAAAATGATGATTGTAGTAAACCTTGGTGCGATTGTCTCCAGTAAATTAGGGGAAACAAGTAAAAATTTATCTAAAATTTTTCGAAGAGCTGCAGCCGAAGACTGTATAATCTTTATTGATGAATTTGATTCTTTAGGGAAAGTTAGAGATTATAGTCAAGATCATGGTGAAATGAAAAGAGTTGTAAATACAATTTTACAATTATTTGATTATTTACCACAAAGTAGCATTGTGATAGCTGCCACCAACCAAAAGGAAATGTTGGACGAGGCTCTGTTGAGAAGGTTTGATTTTTCTATTTGTTTCGATCTACCTACTGAGAAGGAAATAAAAGAATTAATTAAATTAACCTTGAAGAGTGGTAATTTCACTTTTGATAATAAATCTAAAGCTCTCAATACAATTAAAAGCTCAATTGGACTTTCTTACTATAGTATTCAAAAAACTTTGATAACAGCTATTAAGAGAAGTCTTTTTGCAATTGAGGATCCCGAATTGACACTAAAAGCAAAAATAAACACCACAGTCTGGTTACAATTAGTAGAAATAGAAAAAAAATCTATGAATATCTAAATTTGTGCTTCTAGATCGAGGTCCAAATTATTCTCTATATTGATATAATTATTAACTGTAAGCATTTCTGAATATAAATTACTTCCGTTTTCATTATGTACAATTTCAGTTATTTTTAAAATTATTGAGAAAGGGTTATTGACATTTTCAAATTGTTGCAAATACTCATTTTTTACTAAACACCTTACAGATAGAGCTAAGCTATCGTTTAATTTTTCATAATCATGCGGTTGCAATCTATAACTCATAAATTGAGAATTAGATAGTAAGCGATTATCAATTCCAAAGTGATCCTCGCTCCATCCAAATGTCTTTATACCATAAGCAACTTTTTTCTCAGGAGAATCCGCAGTTAACTTTGCTGCTCCCCATGCAATATCTTTTATTCCGATATTTTGAACTAAATTAAAAGCAATATGCAATGGAAGATAATCTAGTTGGTTGTCTTTTATAGGCATAAAGCTAAAGCATAGTGATATATCAAATTGTAGTTTATTTCCACTATTTTTTAAATATGCTGGAAGTTCGATTGGAATTTTTAAAATTTCACCCACTTTGATATTATCTTCTATTATAAATGTGATTGAATTGTCACTATTGTCGATCAGACCTTTCTTAGCTGGTTTTCCAAAACCAACCAAATTTTTTATGAGAGACTGTGGAGAATCTTTAAAATGCGGAAGTTTATCTTTGGATTGG
The DNA here is from genome assembly GCA_038243675.1 of Flavobacteriales bacterium. Lineage (GTDB taxonomy): Bacteria > Bacteroidota > Bacteroidia > Flavobacteriales > Flavobacteriaceae > Flavobacterium. Next base: position 10,534 of record JBBSQV010000063.1, on the reverse strand, counting down.
TACTTAGCTAAATTTACTAATAATGCCTTAACAGTTTGTGTCCTTAATTTAGGATAAGCATTTAAAATTTCTGCTGCGTACGATGTCACCAATGGTGTTGATAAACTAGTGCCGCAAGATCTACCGAAAAATCTATCTCCTGAAAAAAATGGCGATCGAAGAATTTCGATACCTGCCTCCTCATCAAATAAATCACCACCTTCAAATACAAAATCAGGTTTATTTAAATGCTTATTTCTAAGTTTTATTTTGGAAGCATTTATATCCTGTGTGAAATCATAGTGAAATTTTCTGCTATAATATGCGGGATACATAGCGTTAGGTGTTATGTGAGAAGCATCTTGTAATTCTAGATTACCCGCTAATGCACCAACTGAGATATTACTTAATGATTCAGATGGAGCACAGATGTTAGTATCTTCACACATATGGACATCGGTCGTACAATTTAAGTTGTAGAAGAAAGCCGGATAATCATGATCTTGATGGGGTTCATCTTCAATAAGTGCTTTTAAACTCGACTCACTAAAATTACCTACAGATATAAAAACTAATATATCTTGTTCAAAAGCCAATCGATCTAGTTCAAAAGCAAATTGACTGTACGTCTCATTATACTTTTTCGCATTAGGAATCACTAATGACATATTAAAGATTCTAATTCCAAATTTATTTTTAGCAATTCTTATATCAGCTAATAATTGAGGAACATTTAAAGGATCATTATCTTCTTGCAGAACTTTAATTACAAATATTTTCGCTTTAGCCTGATATTTTGTTTTGACTTCTTTATAGAAATCATCTCCTAATGCGACGAGGCCTGCCACCAAAGTACCATGTCCCACCTCATCCCAAAATGCAGTCGAATTTGTATGATCAAAACTATCAGCCAGAATAAGTGATTTTAATGGTTCTATTTTCTCAACGCCTGTATCGATTACGGCGACAGTAGTTATATTTTTAGGCACTATAACTTCGAATCCATATTCTCTGATCGGCCCTAAATATCCAGGTCTAATTTTTTGTACTCGCGAGCTAACAATACTCTTAACAATATCAAAATTATCTACAATGATTGTGACGACACTTCTATCTATATTTCTAATTTCAATAATATCTGGTGTGCTCTCAGAATATGTATATTGTAGATTATTATCGGACAGTAAAGAGATTAAAGCATTCATCTGAAGAGGGAAAGCATAATTTGAGGAAGATATAAAATTAATTAGAATGTCATCGTCGTGTATATTATTTAAACGAATATTACTATCTACAAATTCAAAATCCAGAATTAATGCCAACAAATTATAATCTTTGTTTGTATATGAAGTGTTTTCTGGACTGTTTATAATGATATCTATATGTCTTTTAAAGTTTTCAAACAATACAATGTCTATCACTTCAAAGACTACAGTTCTATTAAAATCTTTATATTCAATGGGATACAGACCGTATCTCGAATAAAATTCTTTTTTTAATGAAGTATTGGCACCTACTGTTTTATCATTAAAAACAGTATAAAACTTTATTATAATTAAGTCAATATACTCGGGGAAAGTAATAATTCTTCGCTCCTGCCTAGATTTCTTTTTATCATAGAAATTAGTACTTGACACCTGTAATCTTTCTTTCTGAAATTGCTGGATTACTTTAGGCTCATTCGATTCCTGATCTTGAAATTTATCTTTTTGTGCACTGCCTACATTTCTTTGTCGACTAAATTTTGGCGCATCTGATTTGTCGTTGTTAAGGAAGACATGTCTATTCATAAATTTATTTTTTATTTTGTAGATAATTTAATTTTGAGACCTAGTTCCCGACGCCGGCAAAATGGTTCTCAATAATTTCTCTAGAAACTTCCACGAGAAGTTATATAAAATACTAACGCTCATTATTAACTCTTCTCCACAATTGCTATCTCCTCTTCCGTCAATCCATATAATTCATAAACCATTTGGTCTATTTCTTTGTCTGTGGCATCAATTTGAGCTTTGAGTTCGAGTGCTTTTTTGCTTTCGCTGTTGAATTCATTTTATAAAAATAAATTATCTAAAACGCTTTCTAAGGGCCAAAATAATAAAAGTTAACAAAATAGCACTTAAAGTTTTCTGAAATGCTACTATGAACCAACTTTGATATTCTAACTCTGTTTGTAGCCATGGTGCTGATGCAGCAAGACTTTTAATATAGAATTCACTATAATGAGAAGTATTGTCTTCAAATAATCTATAATATTGGGGAAAGATTAAAAATGTTAATGAAACAAACCAAAATGTCGGTCTAACGTAACTTTCTGTAAACCCTCCGAAAATATCATAAAACCAGTATACAAACCAAGAAAAATATTTCTTTTCAATCAATAATCTTTGCTGACGAAACTTTAGTTCACTAACGTATGATCTCCCTGTTAGTTCCCAATCTTTACTATTTTCAAAATTCCTCTTAAGTTCGCGATACAAGTATTCTAACTCCTTTATGGCTTCCTTATCGTGTTTTTTAAGATCATTTTCATTTAATAAAACTATTCGATCTGAATCACCCCAGCTACACGCTGAAAATTTAATTTCAGATATTTCAGAATTTAATAATTTTATTCTTGTAAAGTCGCAGTTGCGCAGAGTTACACTTTTATGAAATATCACATTTCTTATCGTCATAATGCTAACGTCTGTAAATTTGATGTTTTCTATTAGATGATTATTCGACGAGAAGTCCACGTCTTGAAATTGAAAATTATTGTAGACCTCAGCACGGAAGCTTGATCGACTATTTATTTTAAGATTTACCAAACTTCCATAAGTCTGGTACTCATTGGAATGCGATATTAAATTACCATTAAATTCTGCTGTATTTATAGTAAAGGAAGCATAGAAAACGTTTCCTGTTTGTTTATAATTTTTTTCGAATTTATTACTGCTGAAATTTGCATTACCAAAGTGTTTATTGTGATGACACGAAAATTCATCTTGAATGTTATTACTTGCAATATTGGTCGTACCAAAAAAAGAAGACATCATTATAACACTTTTTCCGTAAAACTGAGAGTTTTTTACAATGAAGGAATTATGTATTTTTTGACCTTGAATTCTAAATTCTCCTTCAAATATACAATCCTCAAATATTAATCCATTCGTAAAAGTAATATCTGCTTTTGGAAAATCGACAATTCCAGGAATATGTCCTAAAAATTGTGCGTTATCTTGAAATCGACAATTTTTAAAATGTACTGAAGATGAAATTAATTTTGAACCAGCAGAAAATATGTGGACAAAATAATTACTAGAAGGACTCAAACTTTCAGTATCTCCCATAACACAAGACGGAAATACTATATTTTCAAAATTATAATCACCTCTCAAAATTTTATGAACTTTTACAAGTTGCCAAAAATTAGCTACCAGTTCCTGCTTCCAAATTCTAATTCCGCCCTTTTTTTCGACAAACCAATTTGTTTTATCACATGTTAATATTCCTTCTGTTGTCATACTTCTTAATTAACTTACTATGAACCTTTCGACTTTGTAAAATAAACTACAACAATTTCAACTATTCTCCACAATCTCAATCTCTTCCTCACTCAATCCATATAATTCATAAACCATTTGGTCTATTTCTTTGTCTGTGGCATCAATTTGAGCTTTGAGTTCGAGTGCTTTTTTGCTTTCGCTGTTGAAGTACTCCTCCCACTCTGCCTCATCTGATAGACTTAATTTTACTTTCTTTTTTGCTAACTCTTTTATGAATTCCGAATAACTCAAGTTGTACCAATCTTGCAGTTTTTTTGGAAGGTCTTCAAGATCAAATTTACGCTGAACTGTTCGTTGGAACTTTTTAGAAATCTCGTGTATTGCAGTTGTTAACATGAGAACTGTATCCACTTTTTCAACAAAGGGATTCTGTAAAGAATGTGTGCAACTCACAATAGGTATCGCTTTACAATTAGCAATTAATACTTTTTGAAAAAGATTTTTCTCTAAATCTAAAAATTTATACTTGTGGTAAAAATTTATTAAAGTTGAATTTAATAAAGCTAATAAATATTTGTTCGCAAATTGATGTTGATCTTTCGTTATTATAGCAAATCCAATCTGTGTAAAGTAGAGTTCAAATTCAGTATAACCGCAATACATTCGGGGAGGATTACCTGAAACAATTTGCCGCACAAGAATGCGAGGAGTAGTGAAAAATCTTTCTTCTCTTTTAGCACCGAGCCAATCACCGTATTTAATATATTCTTTTACCTCATCGCCAACAAAATAACGTGTTATATTTTCACCAGTTATGACAGGCTTATAAGAATCATCAACTTTTATGGTAGAATGAAATGCTCTAGTTTTTATAATTTCAGGAGTATGACCTGTATATTTATCATAAGGAGTGATCCCCAAAGTAAAGTCAGCAATCCTTGATAACTCTATATTTAAGGGATCTTCAACTTTTGCAAGTATTATTAATTCGGCTTTTGATGCGTATAAATTAAAATTAATATTAGAATCTTCAAGCCAAATATTTCTATCAAATTCTACAGTTCTAGAGTTGTCAATATCACTAATTTGCTCGTCTTTAGAATAATTTATAACATTAATATTACTCATGACAGGATTTTTAAATAGTTCAAATATTATTGTTTCTACTTTTGCGTCGGCAAATACATCATCTGGCAGTTTAACAATCTTGTTTAAGTATGGTAAAATTAATTTCCTCAATTTAAAATAAGAAGAATTGACCAGCATTGAATTTGGATTGATATATGACAAAGTTCCCTTATCATTTAATATATTAAAACCCATTTCTATAAAAATTGAATAAAGGTTAATTCTATTCTCGCACGTCTCGTAATTTCTAAAGAAATACTTTACATCAGCACTATCTAATGCTTTAATATCCACATAAGGCGGATTTCCAATCACTACATCAAAACCACCTCTTTCGAATATCTGAGGGAATTCATTTTGCCAATTGAAAGCTTTGTCTCCAGCAATTTCGGGATCGTCAATGAGTGAGTTTCCACATTTGATATTGTGGTTCAGGTCATTCAGCTTTCGGTTGGGTTGAGCGGTGCGAAGCCATAAAGAAAGTTTGGCGATCTCTACACTTTCTTCGTTAAAGTCGACACCAAATAGATTGTTTTCCAAAATGCTCTTTTCCACATCACTCATAATCATCGCATCGCCAAAAAGCTTTGCTTGCAGCTCATCTATGTAGGCGTGCTCGGCAATCAAGAAGTTTAGCGCTTCATTAAGAAATGCTCCAGAGCCGCAAGCAGGATCGATGATGGTAATTTGCAACAACCAGTTTCGGTAATTGGTCAACTTTTCTAGAAGTGGTTGCTTGGTGGCTTTGGTTCGCTTCTTCTCGGTGCTGTATTCTTCTTCTACAATCTGCAATTCGGATTTCTTTTCGGTGCACAATTGACCGACTGTATTGGCGACAATATATTTTGTAATGTATTTTGGCGTGTAGAAAACACCGTCTTTTTTACGCTTGGTGGTGGACTTATCAATTTCGACGCCATCAAGACGCGCCTTCATTTCGTCTAACTCATTTAGCGAGTTTTCAAAAATATGTCCTAGAATATTGACATCCACTTCACTTGCAAAATCATAAGCGGCAAGTTTGATGGTGTGATCGAATAAAATAGTATCGTCAATCTTGACACTGTCGAGAATTTCGTCTGCCTTAAACAAACCACCATTATAAGCAAAGACATCATAGCGCTTGCCTTTGTAGCCGGTGTTTAGATATTCAAAATACTTTTTGTAACGATCGTAAAGTGGAATATCTACATCGCGGTCTTGCAGATCTTTCCAATCATCGAGAATTAATCGAACTGAATTTGGCGGTAATAATTGTCGGTCTTCGCCAAAAAGCAGAAATAGGAAACGGTCAATTAACTTTTGAGACTTTTTAAAAAGTTCTAAAGGCTCGTACTGAGGATTTAAATCGGTTAAATTGTGGAAGAGGCTATTCTTGAAAAGAGAATAATCTTTGTACAGTTGTTTGGTAATCAGGTTTTCCTGATTGATCGATTCGTCTTTTATCTTTTTCGGAATATTCTTGGAGAGATTTTCGAACGCCAGGCATAAATACAGTAATTCAAATTCAACTTCGGTTAGTTGAAATAGATTGAATTCCACATTTTCGATTGCATTATCAATATAGAACCTCAGCTTTTCAAAGTTGGAAGTAATCACATAGACGCAATCTTTCTGATTGTTTTTATAGCCAAAAGCTTGAACTTCTATTTTGTTGAGATCGGTGGTATTGGTTCCTTTAAGTTCGATCACTCCTACCACAATATCATTGACGATTATCCCGCCATCTGCTTTCTTGCTGTCTTTTTCGTTCTTGAGCTCGGTAGTAAGATTAAAGTTTGGCGTGGGATTTTTGGTATAGCCTAAAACATTTACAAATAAATCTATCAGAAATTCTCCTTGATACTGCTCCTCTTTGCTATTGCGGATGTTTTCTTGAATGGCAGGATTCAGAAAGTACGCGCTATAGATTGCCCATTTGGCAGCAATTGTTTCTTTATTCTGTGCATTGAGATGCTTGGTAACAACTGAATTTTGAAAGAGAGGCATTTCGGTTCGTTTAGATTTTAAATGTAAGAAAAATAATTGCGAGAAAACGGTAAGGAAATAAAAGATAGGAAATAAAAGATAGGAAATAAGAGAAGAAGAGATAAGGTAGCAGATCCAGATCAGGACAAAAGGGTATCGATGTGATATTAGCACTAGCACTTCGCAATTCGATTGCTATCAGTATGACTATTACGCGCGCACTAAATAAATATTAGATGCTGTGCGACAGCCAAGTCAGCCCACTTAAAACACTCCTTATTTTATTTGATATTCAACATACAATGTGGCGGTTACTTTTACAGTCCCTTTGCTAATTGCGATAGATCTATTGCTTGTCGCTTCGGCATGTACTGCGTCTTGTTCTTCAAATCTCTGGTTCTTCGCTTCGGGTAATGAAGCAGAAAGGGCAACATTCCCAATTTTTAAAATTTCCTTTTTCGATTCCGGTAACTTTTCTAATAACCTGTCCGTAAGGATTGCCGACTTTTCAAGCGCATTTATATATGCTTGATTCTTTAGGCTGTCAATTTTGGAATGAGAATAACTCAAGCCACCTAAATCAAGATTTCTATTCTCTAATAATTCGGTATAAATTTCATCGAGTTTGTCAATATTTTTGACTGTGATAAAAATAGTTGTCGAGCTTCTAAATCCTTCAAACACATTTGAATTATTTCTCCACGCATAACTTTTGTTCATATCAACTGAGGTTGTGAGAATATCCTCTTTATCGATGCCAAAAGATTCCAATCTGCTGTGCAGTTCATTCGACTTATCGACTAAGCACTGTTTTGAGGTTTTTATGGACTTGTCTACACAATTTAAATCTATAAAAAACGTCGCCACATCAGGAAGAGTCTCTACCTCTCCGACTGACTGAATCATAATAGTTTTAAATTTTGACGGATCTGCTGTCGAATTTTGTTGGCAGCTTGCTAATAACAGCAGGATACAAATTCCAAATAATTGTTTCATCTGATTTTTTTTATTGTTGGGTAAAAATAACTTTTAATAATTAACATTTCATAACAACTCAATGAACGTTTAGAACAAGTGCGAAATTTTGTACTTAAATATTTAATGGGTAAAATATTCAAAAAATCGGTTATAAATGTTGAATTGAATTTTCTATTTACACAAAACTTTAAAGACTTTTACAGCAGACAATGCAGTAAGGAAAATTTCTGTAATACGTATAATTCGATTCCACGAAGGTTCTCGCGGCAGGGACAGGAACGGCATCCTTTGCTGCTATCGAAAATTTCTTAGAAGGCAGCAATCATGAAGTCATCTTTTAGAGGAAAGTCGTTGTAGCAGCAAAGATACAGTGGATGGCCCGGTTGTGGCTGTGAAGAATGAAACAGCCACAAGGCGCCCAAAAAAGATAAATGATTAGGAAGAAAATTTCCATGAATATAATTTAACATATTTTCTTATCAAGTTTCTCAATTAGAATCTCAAAACTTTCATCAAAATTATTTATCTTTTCAATCTCTGCGTCGATTTGTTGTTAATATGCAGAAATATAAATGCTATTTAAAACTGGAAAATAATTTATAATGGACGAAGATGAATTGAAGGGTTTTCGAGATAAACTCAAAATAAGTGAGGATAGATTTGCTGCGCTTACAGAATATAGCTCGGAAGGTTTTGCTGTATTATCTGCTGAGTGTACGTTTCTGTATCTGACCAGTCCTGCTGAAAAAATGTTAGGATTTACTTTTGAAGAAAGGAAAACGATCAGCCTATTTGATCTCGTTCATCCTGACGAAATTGTGTCACTTACTGAAGTTGTAAACGATGCGCTAAAGATTCCCAACATAAATCAAAACTTTGACGCCATGCGCCTGCAGAATCAAGATGGCACGTGGTCATGGTTTCAGGGAACAATCGTAAATAAAATCGATGACAGTAGCATAAATGGTCTACTTCTTACTTTTCGAGATATCACTGAGCAGAAAATATCAAACGACAAATCACAGCAGCTCAATCGAGTGTTAACTTTTATCAGTCAAATCAATCAAGCTATTTCCCATTTTTTTGAAGAAGAATCTCTTTTAGAAAAATTATGCCAGATTGCAATTAATTCAGCTGGGTTTAAAAGGGCTTGGATTGAAATGAAAGATGTCCCAAGTGGCAAAATAAAAGTTGTAGCGCAATCAGGAACAGATGAATGCTCTTTTAAACAATTGCCCGAAAATCAGTTTATTTACGACGAAGCGCAGAAAAATATTTTCGAAACCGGTCGCACCGTGGTCTATAATTATGACAAAGGCATTTGGCAATTAAGTAGCAATTCTCCTAAAAATGCAGGCAGTGATATGAAGTCTTATATTGTACTTCCTTTGAGAGATATGGACGTTGTGATAGGGACATTTAATTTGTATTCTACCGATTTCAACACTTTTTCTGAAGAAGAAATTGGTTTGCTGGAGGAGGCCACCGAAGAAATTTCTCATGCGCTAGACGTTATAAATAGGTTGAAAAATAAGAGAAAAGCAGTGGAAGCGTTGCAAAAAACCAAAGCTAATCTGGAAGCTATAGTAAATAGCACTTCGGAAGGCTTCATTTTGACGGATGTTGAGGGAATTATTTTGGAATTTAATAATAATGCTCAAAAAACCTCCTATTCCTACGTAAGGAAAACTTTAATTACAGGCTCCTCGATCTTCGATTATTTTCCAGAGTATCGCAGCGATGATTATAAGAGATATTTTGAAATGGTTTTGTCTGGAGAAACTGTAATTATTATCCGTTCAGATAATCGGAGCTGGGAGATTACAATAGCGCCATTTTTTAATTTCAATATTGTTGAAGGCTTCTGCTTTTCATATAGAGATATTACCGAAGCTGCAATTGCAGAAAAGAAGCTATTGAAAAGCGAGCTCTTTAATAAGAGTGTTCTTGCGTCTCTCGCTGATCAGATTGCGGTGGTAGAGAAAAATGGAACTATTGTGGCTGTTAATAAATCTTGGGATGATTTTGCAAAGTCAAACGGAAGCGAATCACTATCGGGCTGCTCAGTAGGTAGCAATTACCTCAACGTATGTCAATTTGCTATTGATTCTGGTGAATATGAAGTAAAAGAAATATTGAACGGCATTACTTCAGTGTTCAATAAAAATTTACCTTCTTTTCATTTCGAGTATCCCTGTGATTCACCTATTGAGAAAAGATATTTTATTTTGAATGTATTGCCATTTGGCGAAGATGACAGCAAGGTTGTAATCTCTCACCAAAACATAACCGGTAGAAAGATTGCAGAAGACAATCTTAGTTTGACTGCACAAAAATTAAAAAATACACTATCTAAATTAAGTACAATATTGGATTCTTCTTTAGATATTATTTGTACAATTAACGCCAATCGAGAATTTGCAACTGTGAACAATGCTTCGCTCAGTATATTAGGATATACTCCGGAAGAACTTATAGGAAACAAATTTACTAACTATATTTATGAGGACGATTTAGATTTTTCACTAGAATTGGCTAAAACAGTGTTTAACGGTGCTAACACAAGATTATTTGAAAATAGATATTTACACAAAAATGGCAAAATAGTTCCACTACTGTGGTCTGTTAACTGGGACGCAAAACTCGGCGTCGCTTACTGTATCGCCAAAGATGTTACCGAAAAGAAAAAATTAGAACAGTCTGTAATAGATGAACGAGATCAATTTTACGACATGTTTACGCAGGCTCCATCTGCTGTTGGTATGTTAAGAGGTGAAAATCACATTTATGAAATGGCTAATCCGCTATATCTTCAACAGATCGGAAAAAATGATATTATAGGAAAGTCAGTCGCAGAAGTAATGCCAGAAGTAGTAAATCAAGGCTTTATTAAGATGTTAGACAATGTTTATACTACCGGAATTCCGTATGTAGGTCACGAGCAATATATTCAGGTCGATATGGAAGGAAATGGCGTATTTACTGAATACTAT
>JBBSQV010000062.1:0-15085 GCA_038243675.1 Flavobacteriales bacterium | reverse complement strand
TCACTTCAGAGATTTGCTAATGTCTCAAACTCCTTCAACTATCGCTTTAATAGAAGCTGGAGAGCAAACAAAAAGAGCTTATTATGAGCAATCAAAAAAGGTATCTTCTGAATTTCTTTTACAAGGAATAGCGATGGCTAATGATTGCGATATAAAATATAAAGTGAGCCAAAATCAAAGACTATTGGTCGAATTATGTTTGATGCAGCTTGCCTCTTTCACATTTGATGGAGAAAAAAAAAAGTTGATGGCTATATAATTCCAGCCAAAAATTTCTACAAAAGAATTTTAAATCGCGAAGTCGAGGCGCCGCAAATTGTAAGTGAAGGGATTGCGCAAGAGCTTCCTAAAGTTAGTTCGGCAACTCCCTCTCCCATTAGTACTGTTGTTCAAGCAGAAGTTGAGCCTGCAAAGCCTCTTCCAGCTACCGCAGCTATTGATTATTCAAAACAACCATCAGCTTTTTCTATTTCTAGTATAAAAGCTAAAAAGGAACTTGAAAAAAGTTTTAAACCTGTCGAACAAAATCACGAACATCTTCCAGCATTAGAATTTACAGAACTTGATTTGAAATTTCATTGGGCCAAATATGCGCAGAGACTAAGTGATGAAGGTTTTAAAATTATGGAAGCCTTATTACTTATCAACGATCCTAAAGTGGAGGGAGCAAATATCACCTATGAACTTCCAAATCAAGGTTCGAAAATCGATTTTGATTCAGAAAAAGGAAAATTAATTAGCTATTTACGCGGCCATTTGCAAAATCATAAAATCAATATTGAAGTTATTGTTAACGAGCAAATGGCTGTCAGAAAAGCGTATACAGACCAAGATCGCTACAATAGATTACACGAAATTAACCCTGAGATTGAGCTGCTTAAAAATACATTTGGCTTATATTTCTAATTGTAATTTTCATTTAGATAATACACCATAATAATTTAAAAGCTAGAGCTTTGTGTATTGAATTTTTTCATAATACATCGCTTTTATTATTCCGTCTGAAAGTCCAATTTTCGGAACAAAAATACTTGTAGCTCTGCTCCACTTCATCGCATTGAGATACACTCGCAACGCAGGAATGATAACGTCAGCTCTGTCTGCGTTTAATGCTAATTCGGAAATTCTTTGCTCGTAAGATAAATTATTCAGCATTGAATACTGATTATTTAAGTAAATATAAGACAGTGGTTTTTCTTGTAATTTTCCAGACATCTTGAACAATTTATTAATGTTTCCGCCAGTTCCAATCATAATTACCTTCTCATAATGTTCGGTTACAGTGCGAATCCATTTTTCTATTTCGTGCCAAACAGTGTCGTGAATCATTTCATTTAGCAATCGCACAGTACCAACTTTAAAAGATTTGGAAGCAACGATTTTTCGATTAGAAAACAGAGAGAATTCAGTACTTCCGCCACCAACATCTACATAGAGATAGGTCTCTTCTGACTTAATAATGTCGTGCAAATCGGTCGCAGCAATGATGGAGGCTTCAGTTTTTCCTTCAATGATATCTATATTAATATCGGCTTCAGCCCTAATAATATCAGCGACCTCCTTGCCATTGTATGCTTCACGCATCGCCGAAGTTGCACACGCCATATATCGTTCAACTCGGTGTACTTTCATCAATAATTTATATGCTTTCATCGCATCAATCATCCTCTCAATATTCTCCTCGCTAATTTCTCCAACTGTAAACGCATCCTGCCCCAAACGGATCGGCACGCGCACAAGCGAGCTCTTATTAAACTGTGGATCCTTGCCCTTTTCCTCAACAATATTGCTCACCAAAAGCCTCATAGCATTGGATCCAACGTCAATCGCAGCAAATTTTTTAATAGTAATCATATATTTTTTTTAAGCTCGATTCTCAAAAGAGTTCAAAGCATTATTGTACTTATTGTTAGGAGTTAATTGCTTCGCTAATTCACTATCAGGCTCGGGTCTGCCATCCTCTGCAATTCTTCGGAACAATCCCGATTGCTATCGGGATCCTTTGATCGCTGTCATTGCGAGTTTCGAAGCAATCTCCAGCAAAATATAGCTTTCTCGTCTGCGGGATGTGCTCCGCCAGTTTGCTTCGCTCGGGTTCATTCTTATCAGGGCTAAAAACGAATATTGCTTTCAAGACTACTACTTATTAACAACAACTAAATCGGCTCTATTATCACATTAAGTCTATCTCTGTAGTAATTATACGTTTCTACCTGAGCTCTAAATGCTGGTTTGCTTCCGCGGTATTTATATTTATTATCCAATTTTTCCGAATGATAGCGCGACTTTACATTTCCTCTCCAACCAATATTAAAAGTATCGATCAACTCGGCTTTAATATCTTTATCATAAATAGGACAAGTCACTTCTACCCTTTCATCCATATTTCGGCTCATAAAATCTGCCGAAGAAATAAACACGTCTGGATTTTCATTATTGCCAAAAATGTAAATTCTGGAATGTTCTAAAAAACGATCTACACAGCTTATCGCCTGAATGTTTTCGCTCATCCCTTTTATGCCAGGAATTAATGAACAGATTCCACGAACTATTAACTGTATTTTCACTCCAGCTTTGCTAGCATCGTAAAGTTTGTCAATTAAGCCATAATCCGAGAGACTATTCATTTTTAATTTAATATATGCTTTCTTTCCACTTTTTGCGTGCGTAATTTCTCTATCTATCAACCTATAAAATGCACCACGAGTATAATGAGGAGACACTATCAAATGTTTATACCTATGAACGCGATAATTTACATCAAAGAAATCAAAGATCTTCGACATATCTTTTGTGATTTTTGGATGACTCGTAAACAGTGTCACATCGGTATAGATCGTAGCGGTGTTTTCATTAAAGTTTCCGGTCGAAATCAATCCGTACCGTTTCAGTTGATTGTCTTCTATTCGGTCGATTAGACAGATTTTGCAATGTACTTTCAATCCTTTAATTCCGAAAATCACTTCGATACCTTCAGTCTGCATCAATTCGGCATAATAGATATTACTGACTTCGTCAAATCTTGCCTGCAATTCGATCTGGACAACGACCTTTTTTCCATTTTTCGCAGCATTTATCAGTGAACTGATAATTTGAGAATTTCTTGCAAGTCGGTAAATTGTAATACGAATCGCAATTACTTTCGGATCTAAAGCTGCTTCTCTCAGAAACTTAATTACGTACGAAAATGATTGAAATGGTGCGTTAATTAAAAAGTCTTTCTCTGCTATCCTGCTTAAAATACTTCCGTCTAATTTGAGACCTTCTATAGGCAACGGTACTATTGGTGTATATTGCAAATCGTATCGTCCAAGATTTGGAAAATTCATATAATCACGACGATTGTGATATCTCCCTCCCGGAATAATGCTATCTGAGGAAGCGATGTTCATATGTGTGAGGAAATAATCGAGTGTATCTTTTTCTATTGACTGATCATAGACAAATCGTACAGGTTCTCCTATCCTTCTATCCTTTACACTAGTTGCAATTTTTTGAATAATACTCTTATTCATGTCGCTATCAATATCGAGTTCGGCGTCTCTCGTAATTTTGATCATATGAGCAGTTACGCTTTCATATTCAAAAATACTGAAAATGCTTTTCAGATTGTATCGAATTACATCATCTAGCATAATTATCGATTGCTTGTCATCATTGGATGGCAATACTACAAATCTATTGAGTGTTCGAGGTATTTCTATAATTGCATACCGTATTTCTGGAGTAATCTCCTCGGAAGTTTTTGGCGATTTCATCACTAATTTTACTGCTAAATAACCCGATGTATCGAGTAACAGTGGAAACTCCGCCAAATCATTCAAAATAATGGTAACCATAGCTGGACTCACTTTCTGAATAAAAAAATCACGAATAAATGGTTCCTGCTCTTTGGCGACTTCACTTTCATTTATCAGGAAAATATTCTCCTTTGCTAGTTGAATCTCAATAATATTGAGAATTCGCAAACTTTCAGACTGCTGCTGAATAACTATTTCTGTAATATCTTTTACCAACTGACTCGCAGAAACACCTCCTAAAACTTTTTCCGACGATTTTCCAGAAAGACTCAGCCGACGAATTGCAGCAAATCGTACTCTAAAAAATTCATCTAAATTATTAGAAAATATACCTAAAAATCTTAGTCTATCAAGTAGTGGAACGCTTGGGTCTGCTGCTTCCTGCAAAACTCTTGCATTAAAGGCAAGCCAGCTTTTTTCGCGATCAATATATCTGTACTTTTTATTATCTGCCATTTAGAAGTGCTATTTCTTATTAGAAATTATTAAATTTTATATAGTAAAATCTGATAAGAGTAATTTGGTAATAAACTTATGAAATTTTATTCAAATTGGCACTTAAGTGCCGTCGTATAATGAAATGTTTACCGTAATTTAACAATGAAAATATAAGATTCAGTTAGTGATTGCTATCTAATATTTGCCATCCTAAATGCTGATTCAGATACTAAGTTGAATTTTAATGCTTTGCAACTGCTGTATTTGCATATCAACTTTAATTTTATACTAGAATTACTGCACTATAGCTACTTTCCTTAAACCTCAGACTGAGATTTTTAATATAAAAATTTTAAAAAATTCTAGTATAAAAAAACCACCATTGTGGAATGGTGGTTTGTTTAAAAAAAGAATAACTAATTACTTCAATAATTAAAAAACAAGAATACGATGAAATCGGCTTAAATGCAAATTTTATCGACGAATCACAAAAATTTTTTTTAGTGAATTTGCTTAAATAGAAAATATTAACGTTTTCAGAAATTACGGAGCCAATCTTGAATGAGACCAAGCGTCGCCATCTTTCTCGTATAAAAATCTGTCGTGCAATCTATTTTCTCTCCCTTGCCAAAATTCGATTTCAAAAGGTCTAACGATATAACCACCCCAAACTTCTGGTCTGCTTAACTGCTCATCTGACTTTTCTATTTCGGCTACAGCATCGTCAATTACAGCCCTAGAAGTGATTTTTTCGCTTTGATGGGATGCGATTGCACCTATCTGACTTCCTCTTGGTCTAGATAAAAAATAAGCTGTTGAATCTTCTTCACTAATTTTTTCGGCAATTCCTTTTATAACAACTTGTCTTTCTGTTGGCTGCCAAAAAAAAGACAAACAAACATTTGGATTGTGTGCGATTGCGCGTCCTTTGTCTGATTTATAATTTGTAAAAAAAACAAAACCTTTATCAGAATAGCTTTTTAGTAATACAACTCGAGATTTCGGAAATCCATCTTTTCCGATGCTTGCAATTGTCATTGCGTTTACTTCAAGATTTCCTATTTGCGATTCGGTTTCTTGAAACCATTTCTCAAAAAGTTCAAGAGGATTGCGGCTTAAATCTTCTTCATTTAAGTCTCCTTTTGTATAAGATTTTCTGTAATCATTTAGATCTTTCATGATAATATTTGATTTAATTAAAATACTATAAAACTATTATTAACAGAAGATTACTAAAACTCGAAAGTCATTCCATCATCTGCTAATTCTACGTTTTCAAACTCAAGTTTTGCCTGTTCTTGAAACGGTATTATCGATTCGTATCGAGTTGAATAATGTCCTAATATTAACTTCTTAACATTTGCTAGTTTGGCGATTTTTCCAGCTTGCTGTGCGGTACTATGCATTGTAAGTTTGGCTAATCTGTCTTCCGAATTTAAGAATGTCGACTCGTGATAAAGAACGTCGATATCTTGAATTAAGGGAATTATAGTTTCGGTATACTGAGTATCAGAACAAAAAGCATAATGTTTTGGCGGTGTCGCTTCAAAGGTCAAATCTTTATTACTCACAATGGTACCATTATCTAAAGTTACGTCTTTTCCCTGTGTGATATTTCGGTAATAGACAGGATTAACTTCGTAATTTTGTGCTGCATCAATATTCAATTTTCGCAGTCCAATTTTTTCACTAAAACGATATCCATTGGTATAAATTCGATGTTGAAGTGGAATTGTAGTTACAATAACTTTATCATCTTCAAAAATCACTTCACTTTCGGCAGATTCTAGTTCGTGAAAATACAATCCATAGCTTGTCCAAGATCCCGAAAGTCTCAGTTGAATAGTAATCATTTCTTTTATTCCTTTTGGACCATAGATATGAAGATCATTTTGTCGTTTTAAGAGCATAAAACTCGAAACGAGTCCCACTAAACCGTAGACGTGATCGCCATGCAGGTGTGAAATGAAAATATGGTTGATTCTAGAAAATTTAACTTTGTTTTTTCTAAGCTGTACCTGCGTTCCTTCTGCGCAATCAATCAGAAAAACATGATTGGCAATTTCCAAAACCTGTGAAGTGGGATTAGTAAATGTCCGCGGTGTTGCTGCATAACAGCCTAATATTGTCAACTTCATTCTAGAGAATTTTAATTCAACAATTTATCAATTTAGAATCCTAAATCGCGCTCAATATCTTCCATTCCGACAATGTCATTCGCTTCAATTATGGTTGGAACTACGTTGAGATATTCTGGAACTTCGGTAAAATCGATATCTTGACAAACGACAACAAGAGATTTATTCGCTTTCTTGTACAGTACAGCTAATGGTTTCAAACTTTTGAGATTTTTAGCTGATACATTTTGAACTGAAAGCAGATTAAAAATCAAATGTGTTGAGAATCCTCTTTCGGCGAAAGCCAAAATTTTACTCACAGACTGCTCCATAGTTTCATTTTCTGCCGTGGCAAAAGTTATATTTTCTGCTGTTTCTGTTTTCATGTGCTATTTAATTTTTGAGGCAAGTAGGTAAATTACAGCCATTCTGACCGCAACACCATTCTCAACCTGATTTAAAATTACCGATTGTTGCGAATCGGCTACATCACTTGTAATTTCAACACCACGATTAATAGGGCCTGGATGCATTACAATAATTTTCTTATTTAACGAATCTAAAAGCGCCTTATCCACCCCGTATTGTTGCGCATATTCTCTTGTCGAAGGAAAGTAATTTACGTCCATTCGCTCGTTTTGCACGCGAAGCATATTAGCAACATCACACCATTCAAGCGCTTTACGTAAATTAGGTTCGACTGTAACACCTAAACTTTCAATATATTTAGGGATCAGTGTCTTTGGTCCGCAAACCTTTACCTCTGCCCCCAACTTTTTCAAAGCAAAAATATTAGAAAGCGCAACTCTCGAATGTAAAACATCGCCCACAATAACGACTTTTTTACCACTCACTTCACCAAGATTTTCTCTGATCGTAAAAGCGTCAAGAAGCGCCTGCGTAGGATGTTCATGCGCGCCATCACCAGCATTTACAATACTTGCCTTCACATTCTGCGATAAAAACAAGGCCGCACCAGGCGCGGAATGTCTCATTACAACCATGTCAACTTTCATGGAAAGAATATTATTGACAGTATCAATCAAAGTTTCACCTTTTTTGACCGACGACTGAGCTGCTGAAAAACTAATTACATCTGCCGAAAGACGTTTTTGAGCCAATTCAAAAGACAATTTGGTACGAGTACTATTTTCGAAAAATATATTTGCAATCGTAATGTCTCGCAATGAAGGTACCTTTTTTATCGGTCTGTTGATGACTTCTTTAAAATGATCAGCAGTTTCAAAAATAAGATTTATATCTTCTTTGGTAATATATTTAATGCCTAATAAATGATTTACTGTTAGTTCGCTCATTTTAAATACTCTTATTATTTATTAGCAAAACGCTGTCTTCTTGTTTTTCTGTTTCTGCCCAACTCACTTTTACTTTTTCGTCATTAAACGCGTCCACCTGTCTACCGCGATAATCTGGTTGAATTGGCAAATGTCTGCTAAAGCGTCTGTCTATGAGGACTAGCAATTCAATTTCTGAAGGTCGTCCAAAAGATTGAATAGCAGTCAAAGCAGACCGAATGCTTCGCCCAGTGTATAAAACATCATCTATAAAAACAACCTTTTTATTTTCTAATTCAAAATTAATTTCTGTAATATTGGCTTCAAGTGGTTTGTCTGTTCGCCGAAAGTCATCGCGAAAGAACGTAATGTCCAAATATCCCAACTGAATTTTAGGTATACCGTAATTTTTTTCGAGAATTATTTTTAATCGATCTGCCAGAAATGAACCCCGAGGTTGTATTCCTATTAATATCGTTTGACTGAAATCCAGATGATTTTCGATTAATTCGCAGGCCAGACGATGCAGGATAATATTGATTGCTTTGGAGTTAAGCAGCACTTTGTGAGTCATAATAAATGCAAATTGATTTGGTAAAAATAGGAATTTTTAAATCGTCTTTAAACTATGGATCAAATTATATCAACTATAGCGCGAAAAATAGCACTATTTCAAATTATATAATTATCCTGACAAATCATGTAAAGCGATACATGTTAAATTTATGCAATTTTACAATAGACAAAAACAGGTAATTAGCCTATATCAAGCACCAAAAAAATATTCATCTAAAAATTACTATTATGAAAACTTACATCAACAGAGCACTACTACTAATGGTAGTATTATTTACAGTAACGAGTTGCGAAGCAATCGGAGACATTTTTCAAGCCGGAATGGGAGTTGGAATATTCTTAGTAATCGCAGTAGTAGTTGTTATCATCTGGCTAATTAGCAAATTCAGCAGAAAATAATATTTCAGAAATACTATTGAAAAACTAAAAAAAAATACCAACCAAATTCGATTCTAACCAAATCAAGAATAAATTAACTACTCTAATTAATCTAAACCTAATTAATTAAAAAAGAAAAACCACATTTAAAAATGTGGTTTTCTTATTTAGTTTGTTTTGTACATTTTAACTCGAAGCTCCTGAACTTTTTCATCGTCAAGATATTCATCAAATGTCATATAGCGATCAATTACACCATTTGGCGTAAGTTCTACCACTCTATTACCAACAGTTTGTGCGAACTCATGATCATGAGTAGTAAATATTACCGAACCTTTAAAATTTTTCAATGAATTATTGAAAGCTGTAATTGATTCAAGATCCAGGTGATTCGTTGGCTCATCAAGCATCAAAACATTTGCTCGCTCCATCATCATACGAGAAAGCATGCAACGTACTTTTTCTCCCCCAGACAAAACTCTACTCGTTTTTAGTGCTTCTTCACCAGAGAAAATCATTTTTCCAAGAAAACCTCTTATATAAACCTCGTCGCGTTCTTCTTCGGTTTTGGCATATTGTCTTAACCAATCTACCAGAGAAAGATCATTTTCAAAATATTCATGGTTGTCTGCAGGTAAGTACGCTTGATTGGTAGTAATTCCCCAATCTACCGTCCCACTATCTGCGTCTTGGTAATTATTTAAAATCTGATAAAAGGCAGTCGTAGCACGAGAATCTTTACTAAAAAGAACAATTTTATCGCCTTTAGCCATATTCAAATCTACGTTTTTGAAGAGAACATCTCCTTCTGTAGATGCAGATAAATCTTTTACGTTAAGTATTTGATCTCCTGCTTCACGCTCTTGGTCAAAAATAATTGCTGGATATCTTCTGCTTGATGGCTTAATATCAGAAATATTTAATTTGCTGATCATTTTCTTTCTAGAAGTTGCTTGTTTTGATTTTGCTACGTTGGCAGAAAAACGACGAATAAATTCTTCAAGTTCTTGTTTCTTCTCTTCAGCTTTCTTGTTCTGTTGCGCTCTTTGTTTTGCAGCAAGCTGACTTGACTCATACCAGAAAGTATAATTTCCTGAATAATGGTTTATTTTGCTGAAGTCAATATCAGATATATGAGTACAAACAGCATCTAAGAAGTGTCTATCGTGGGAAACTACAATTACTGTATTTTCATAATTTGCTAAAAAATCTTCTAACCAAGCAATAGTTTCAAAATCCAGGTCGTTGGTAGGCTCATCCATAATAAGAACGTCAGGATTGCCAAATAAAGCTTGTGCAAGAAGCACACGTACTTTTAGTTTAGAATCAAGGTCACCCGTATTTACATAATGAAACTCTTCTGTAATCCCCAAGTTTGATAGCATCGAAGCAGCATCAGAATCGGCATTCCAACCGTTCATAGCTTCAAAAATAACCTGAAGTTCACCTACTCTTTCTCCGTCTTTATCACTAAAGTCTTCTTTTAAATAGGTATCGTCCATTTCCTTTTTTACAGAAAACAGCTCTTTGTTTCCCATCATAACAGTTTCCAAAACCGTATGATCGTCAAACATATTATGATTCTGATTTAAAACAGACATCCTTTTCCCTGACTCCAAATGAACTTGTCCAGACGTGGGATCCATATCTCCAGCAAGGATTTTTAAAAAAGTAGATTTTCCTGCACCATTGGCACCAATAACTCCATAAATGTTTCCGTGAACAAATGCTGTATTCACTTCGTCAAAAAGGATTCTTTTGCCAAATTGTACCGATAAATTATTAACTGATAGCATCTAAAATATTTTTATTAAAAAGTGGCACAAAAGTACGTATTTTTCGGGACTTTTTAGAGCATAAACCGCTCTAACCCGAGACTAAAGCTAATTTAACGATGCCTTAACAGCAAAATGTGTATAGTACAGATACATTTGCGGTAATGACATCTTATCCATACATACAAAGCCCGAAAACTTTACTTACTATATTTGCCATTCTCGCTTTACTTTTACTGTCTTCTTGCAGTGAAAAATATGGTAAAAATAATTACATAGCATATTTTGGTGGAGAGGTTCAAAATCCGCAAAATCCCTACGTCCTATTATATAAGGATACCAAAGTGATTGACACATTAAAGCTGAATGAAAAAAACCGGTTTTTTAAGAAATTTGATTCTTTAGCGCCTGGCTTATATTCTTTTGTTCACGAGCCAGAATATCAATACGTGTATTTCGAAAAAAACGACAGTATTCTCGTTTCGATTAACTCGCAAGATTTTGATGAATCTATAGTGTTTAGTGGTCGTGGCGAGCAGAAGAATAATTTCTTGATGGAAATGTACCTTCGCAATCAGCGCGATTGGGACAATTTGCTAAACGTTATGGATTACAATTTAACGAAATTTGAAAAAACGATTAATGACGTTCATGAAAGCAACGTAAAATATTACGACGACAAAAAAGCATATATAAAGTGGAGCGATAACTTTGACGTTTATGCTAACGCTGCTTTAGTACTACCGCATTATTCAAAAAAAGAAGTGTATCCTATAATTCACCAACTACGAACAGGTAGAGATGTAGTAGAGCAACTTCCAAAAGATTATTACGAATATCGCAAAAACATTAATTTTAATAATGTTTTACTTTCGGCCTATTCCCCTTTTGTGAAATATCTTTCCTACATGCTCAACAATATGGCAGTAATCAATTATCACAATCATTTTAGCGATGCTGATTTGTCACTAAAAACGAATATCAACAAAATGAACATTGCGGATACGTTGATCGAGAATGAAAAAGTAAAAAACACAATTCTCAATAATATTGCATTTACATACCTTTTGGAAGATCAGAATATGGCGAAAAACCAAAAATTTATGGAGGTTTACCACCGTTACAGCACCGATAAAAGTCAGCGTAATGAGATCAACAAAATTGGTTCGGCAATTCAGTTATTAAAAAACAACCAGAGTTTGCCAGAAGTCAAACTTCGAACTCCAGATGGTCAGATGATTTCCTCAGATAGTTTTTCAAAAGGAAAAACTGTTATTTTCTTTTGGACAGACAATGCGCAAAATCATATGATTCAAGCGCATAAAAAAGCCTTAGATCTAAAAAAGAAATATCCCAATTATAACTTTATTGGAGTAAATCTTGACAGGAATGCTGAAAAGTGGGAGCAGCTTTTGGAGAAGTATAAATTTAACGATGTAACCGAGGTTCAGTGTGTCAATTTCGACGATCTTAAATACAAGTGGGCTATTAACAAAATCCACCGCACCATCATTCTCGACAAAGATGGAAATATCAAGAATGCATTTACCAATCTCTTCAACAATGATATCGAAGAGTATCTGAAATAAAAATTTTCCATAATGCTTTTTCCTCATTAAAATTTTCAAAAGGCTTTCGCCAAAAAACTTCAACTCAATTCAGCTGAACGTAATGCAAAGCAGACTGTTGTTTCTTAGACATTTAGCAAAAAGGCGATTTGGTCTTTGGTTGATGGTATATCGCTAAAATCGATATCTGCGATAATTAACACCTTCTCTTCTAGGCTGCTAAATAATTTTCATTAAATTAGATTGTTCAAATCTATAAGGTATTCCCTCTAAAAAAGTCAACGAACATATTAAAATTTTTCGATTATGATATTAGCAGATAAAAAAGAAGAAATTTTAGAATTGATAAATGAACTGCCAGTTTCTTTTCACGAAGAGATTTTGAAAGTTCTAAAAGATTTTAAAGCAAAAAAAGAGGATGCTGATTCGCTTAAGAATTTTGACAGGGTTGTGTCGGAAAATAGGGAAGTATTACAGAAGTTAGCTCAATGATTTCCGTGCAGATTGCACAAAATATTCACACTAGAATTTTAGAATAATACAAAGGAAGTCTTGGAATTCGTGATTTAGGACTTTTAGAATCAGCGCTTGCGAGACCATTTGCAACTTTTGACGGATTAGTTTTGTATCATCATCCAATTGACAAAGAAGCTGCAATAAAAAAAAGTATTGTAATCAATCATCCATTTTAAGATGGGAATAAAAAAACTGCGTATGTTTTAATGAGAATTCTTTTGATGAGATATAATCGTGACCTAGACGCTAATCAGGAACAAAAGTATGATTTAGTTATCGTCGCAAGCACAGGAGAATACAGATTTGAGGAAATCAAAGACTGGATAAAATCTAAAATAATAAATCGACCTAATTAACGTAAGTTTTGATGAAAATTTTGATTCTTACCATGATTGCTGATAAAGTACAATTAGAATCAAATTAAATATTTATAGATACCTACAACGTTTTGAAAACCTTGTAGGAAATCAAAAAAAATTATTCCTTAAATCTCAAAAACCAGTCAACGACTGGTTTCTTTTATATAAAAGTATCCGTTTTTATTTATTTCCTTTCTCATAATCTGCTACAAATTGAGCGATTCCTAAATCAGTAAGTGGATGTTTTACTAATCCTAAGATTGCCGAAAGCGGTCCAGTCATTACATCTGCTCCGATTTTAGCGCAGTTTACGATGTGCATAGTGTGGCGTATAGATGCAGCTAAGATTTCTGTCTCGTAACCATAATTGTCATAAATATCACGGATTTCTTCAATTAGCATCAATCCATCGGTACTGATATCATCTAATCGACCTATGAAGGGAGAAACATAAGTTGCTCCCGCTTTTGCAGCCAAAAGAGCTTGTCCCGCCGAAAAAACCAAAGTCATATTTGTTTTAAATTCTCGGTCTGTAAAATATTTACAGGCTTTGATTCCTTCAATTGTCATTGGAAGTTTAATCACGATTTGATCACTTAAATCTGCAAGCTCCTCGCCTTCTCTTATCATTCCATCAAAGTCAAGAGCATTTACTTCGGCACTAACATCACCTTCCACAAGATTGCAAATATCTACGTAGTGCTTTAAAATATTATTCTTTCCCGTAATACCTTCTTTTGCCATCAGCGAGGGATTTGTGGTTACACCATCAAGAATTCCTAATTCTTGCGCTTCTTTGATTTGTGCGAGATTGGCTGTATCTATAAAAAATTTCATAAGTTGTTTTTGAGTTTACGGTTGACAGTTTACGGTTAACGGGTGATAGCTGATAGTTTTCAGCTGATAGCTAAAGCTTTAAGCAAGCTACAAAATTAAACGATTTGTAAAAAATATGGTATAGGAAAATGGTAATCGAATTAAGAGTTTATTATTTTCATATTTATATTGGTAAATCTAAATTTCTTCAATTCTCTAAAATAAGGAAAAATTCATTGTTTACGAGAACAAAAGCTAATAGCTGAAGGCTGATTGCTAGCGCAGCCCATAGTGCTTCATCAACATTTTCTCATACATCTTATCGGGTAAGACTCTCTTTAGTACAATT
The DNA here is from genome assembly GCA_038243675.1 of Flavobacteriales bacterium. Lineage (GTDB taxonomy): Bacteria > Bacteroidota > Bacteroidia > Flavobacteriales > Flavobacteriaceae > Flavobacterium. Next base: position 1,098 of record JBBSQV010000062.1, on the reverse strand, counting down.
GATAATTTCTGCATTGTAGATCCCACTTTGTAATGAATTTTAGGATTTTTGGTATGGATGATTTTTGCAATCATTTTTGCCATATCCATCGGGTCGCCGCCGCTGTTTACGTGGCTGTCCATTGTGTCGAGATTTTCTTGATAAAGTTTTTCGTAAGGCGATCCAGCAATAACGGGCGAATGATATCTTCCCGCAGCGATATTTGTTGCGAAGTCGCCCGGAGCCACGTTACAAGCTGTGATTCCGAAGGGTTTTAATTCCATTCGCAATGATTCAGTAATTAATTCCAGAGCACCTTTAGAAGCTGAGTAAACGCTTCTATACGGAAGTCCCATATATCCAGCAATGGATGTGATATTGATGATAAGACCTGATTTCTGATTTCGCATTGTTGGCAAAACAGCTTTTATAACTTCGATTGGGCCAAAAAGATTAATGTTGAAATTGTTTTCGATTTGCTCCGAAGCAATTTCTTCGATAGGTCCGGTAATTCCAACGCCGGCGTTGTTGATAAGGACATCAATTCGATCGTTGAATGTTAGGATTCTCGAAATGCATTCCTGAATACTTGTTTGATCTCGAACGTCAAGACTTACGAGTTGAAAAGGCGGATCTTCGTAGCTAGCAGGATTTCTGCTTGTGCCGTAAACGGTATGCCCTTGACTGTGCAAATAATCGCCAATTGCGCGACCAATGCCCGAGGACGCTCCTGTAATTAAAACAACTTTCTTCATTAATTTGGAAATAAAAGAGCGTCGAAAAATGCTCAAAACAAAGTTAAGAGAAAATGTCAAGAACTATACTGATTGATGAGAAATTTGAAAACGATTTCGAGTTGAAGAAAGTTAAAGACGACAATTTTATTAAATGATGAAAATGTTGTCGCTAACGACGATTTTGCGAGAAGGATAGAAGTAAAAATCCTTTGTTGTGGCTTTGCGGAGCAAAAGCTACAACAAAGATTGGGAACGGATAGGTACTATCTTGAAATCAAACTGTTTTTACATTTATTTTTTATAATTTTGTTTAACCAATGGAAAGCATTTCTTCCTTAATTGAGTTTTGTTTATCCGGCATAGCCTCAACTAGATTGGGGCT